>JAXMMN010000597.1:0-4492 GCA_034366485.1 Bdellovibrionales bacterium | reverse complement strand
GTCTTCGTCTTGCGATGGATGAAGTTCGAAAGGAAATTGAAACCTCTGATGCAGAAATGATCCTTTATTTCTCAACTCAGTGGTTAACAGTTTTAGGCTATCTCTTTCAGGCAGATCCAAATCCGAAGTGGACCTTGGTTGATTCCAATTGGCACGAATTCGGTTCGATGCCCTATGAATTCAAAGTCGATACGAAGTTTGCAAGTGTTTATGCGAGTGAAGTGAAGTCCATGGGACACTACACGCGTGAAGTTAACTACCGCGGTTTTCCGATTGATACGGGCACCGTTGTGGCGCAAAAGCTTTTAAACCCCGGCAATCGTCTGCCTGCGGCCATGGCGTCATGTAACATGTATGCCGAAAAGCAAGAGACACTTTCCATAGGACAAGCGGCCATGCGCGCGATCGAAAAGCGTGGCCTGAAGACGGTCGTGGTTTGTGTGACCGGACTTTCCAGTCGCTATCACACCGAAGAAATTGACTATGCGAAAGATCGTTTCTCGTCGGCCAAAGACGACGAATGGAACCAAAAGATTCTTGAAATCATGGGCGAGGGGCGCCTGGAAGACACAAGCGAAGTCGCCCGCGAATATTCCCGTCAAGCGAACGCCGATATGGGGTTCCGAGGAATCTGGTGGCTGAATGGTCTTGCAGGAAAAACCAACGACTTCACCGGAAAAGTTTTTGGCTATGAACCTGTCTACGGTACAGGAGCTGCGGTCACGGGGCTCTATCCGACCCGTGCGATTAAATCTCTTCCAGGTTGGGTGAACGACGAGGCCGATCTCGTTGAGCGTTTTGCTGGCGACAAAAATAAAACCGGCAGTACATCCGCGGGTTCCGTTGCGGGCGCTGCTGCTGGTTCGCTCGATCAAATCGTCACGTTTGAAGCGCCGAGATCTAGCACCGGGGCTTCTAAGAACATCAGCTCCTCGAAAGCTCCACCTCCCGTTGGGCCTTATCCGCACGCAAAGAGAGTTGGCGAATTTTTATTCTTAAGTGGCGTCGGCCCAAGAAAGCCTGGGACAAAAGACATTCCTGGTGTCATCGTCGATGCCAGTGGCGAGGTCGTTGGGCACGATGTGGCTTTGCAGACACGAGCCGTAATGGAAAATATTGAAGCCGTTCTTGAAGAAGCTGGGAGCAAGCTTCAGGACGTGGTCGATGTTCAAGTCTATCTCACGAACATGAAGCGCGATTTTAAAAAGTTTAACGCTGTTTACGGCGAGTACTTTGGCTATGAAGCTGGACCAAGTCCGACACGGACCACGGTGGAAGTCACAGCTCTTCCGACTCCGATTTGTGTGGAACTTAAAGTGACCGCCTATTTGGGTTCGAAGAAAGCATAAATGGCGAAAGAAACGCTCCTGTCGAAAGACCAAGAATCCGATCTTTTTTCCATTTCAAGTGGGGACTTCAGCGTTGAGGATCGCCAGGCGATTTCGCTATTGGCGTTTGATCGCCTAAAAGGCGGAGAGACTTGGTCATCGATTGCGACGGACTTTCACCGAAGTGGATACTGGGGTTTTCGCCTATTGAGTAAAAATCATCCAACTTCAAAAAAGCCGCCAACGGAGGAACAGGTTCAGACTCGCGATGTACGACGGTTCTTTTGGACAGCGATTCAAAGTCTCGTCGTCATGAAGGGCATCATTCTTTATTTCGGTCTCAATTATGCGATCGAGCGCGAGGCCTTTTATGGCGGGCGCGACAAGAATTTCTACGCTTGGGGTTTAGGGATTTCCGTATTGGTTTCCTTTGGCGGTTTACTGCTATTTGCTATACGCCAGGGAAACAAACGGGTTTGGACGTAAGCGCTAGCGCGCATCACTCGCGACTTCAGTCACGACTTGAACGACGTTCGCGACAGACTCTAAAGCCGCTTTGTTTCCTGGTGCGTTTCCTGGAAGAAACTGAATGGCGATATTCATCAACGCTCTGTTTTTACCAAAATAAAATACGAGGCGATTTGCTTCATTACGATAGAGAAGTCCAAAGGGATTCTTCTGCGGAAAAAGCTTGATCGCGGTTGCTTCGTCGAGATTCGAAATTTCGTTTTCTCGAGTCACCACGAAGCGAGGAATCAGTTCGTCGATCGGTACGCCAGATTTTGAAAGAGTCGAGTGAATAGCCAATCGAACTTCATCTTTTGAAATGACGTCGCGATTGGTGAAGTGGGTATTGTTAGAAACAAAGTTACTTATGTCGATCGAAACAATGGGATCAAACAGCACGACGCTCGAGCTTCGTACGTTTTGACCAGAAAGACTCTTATAAGTTTTAACCATAGATGAAGAGGCCTTTAATTTTTCAATTAAGGCCTCTCCGCTTTCTTTGATCGACTTGTCGGTTATTTTGGCGGTGAACTTAGTTGGCTTTTGCTGGCTCAGCTTTAGTTTCTCCGGTTGCGGCTGGGGTGGTAGCACCTGCAGCGGGTGCGGCCGCAACGAGGTCAATCGAAGCGACTTTGTAGCCAGCCTTTTCGACGATCGCTTTGATGGCGGCCTGAGTTTTCTCGTCGTTCTTTTTAACTTTCAAAACGGCGTGATTGCCCTCGAGCTCAACCGAAATGCTTTTCTTGTCAACGCCTGAGAGACCAGCGAGGCCCTTCTTGACAGCGCTTGTGCACGCGCCACAGGTCATGCCTGTGATTTTCACGTCGATCGCTTCGTCAGCAAGGGCTGCGGCAGGAGAAAGCGCGAGAGCGAGAAGAGTAGCTTTGAAGAATGATTTCATTTGAAGTCCTTTTCGTTCGAATTGTGTTGGCCGAGGCGTTTGTACCTCGCGACCTTCAAAATTATCCTCCTGTTGGGGAAGGCTGTCGAGAGTGCTTCCAGTAGATGGCCCTAAAATCGAGCTGGAGACTGATTTCTAATGATTTGGTGCCCAAAAAGAGATCAGAAATCGGGGATTCTTGCCAAAGTATTTGGCAGAGCTTGAAAGCCACTTGCGAAGTTTCGCCTTATTCGGTAATTCCTTTCGTTCTGGTCTGCCACGCGGGGTGGTAGTTAAGTTGGTTATAACGCCGCCCTGTCACGGCGGAGGCCGCGGGTTCGAGTCCCGTCCACCCCGCCATTTTTCGTACGACCTGTTTGGTCGCTCGCGCTCCCCAATAACGAAAAATTCTATCTGGGCGACTCACAAGCGTTAGTGGCAAACAAACGCGTCGTCGCCGTTAGCGACAAGCCATCCATCGTAGGTGTCGGAGTCGTTGCCGTTCTGATAGATTTGACGGCCCTGAACAATGCCGTTCAACAATCCGAAGCTGTAGTAGGTGTTGGTGTCGTAGCTGTCGTCGACGATGAATTCATACACCAAAGTTTGATCTGGTAATTCCATGACGGGTGTCGGCGATTGGTCCACGTACTGTAGCCCGCCGTCGATTGATACAGAGACCAATCGACTGTCCTCTATTTGAAGACTCAGCGAGGCTTCTCGTCCGACGCAAGTGACAGCGGCATTAGCAAACTCGCTCGTAAGGGCAAAGGTCAAAAACGAAGCCATAGCAAAGAACATCATTCGGTTTTTCATAGGTCACCTCTTCCGCGAAATTTAAGGATTTGGGTTTTCTGGGTCGTGATGGCGCTCTGGGAATTCGGCCCCTTCGTTGGATGTACCGCGCTCGAGTTCTGGATCCCAGCCAGCATCGATGTCTTCTGTCGGTCCAGAGTTTCCAGAGATCAGACCAGAGCACTTGGGCTTTTCGCCGTTTGCAGCGCCTGCAACATCGCAAGAAGAGTAAGTCGCAATACGTGTGTGATCCACCCACTCGCAATGAAAGCCGGTCGTCGCTTTTCCTGTGCACTGATAGATTCCTTCAGCGACTTCAAAAACGTGAAGGCCCCATTTGATGATCAATGTTTGGCGAACAACAGTTTTGGCGCCGACGTATTTAACGAGGACATCGGGGCTTGCGTAAATCACGGGGTGTTGAAATGCGGTTAGGCGCTTAGGGACTGGAAGATCGAAGGTTTCAGCGAGCGCGCTGGTGCTTCGTGGGCTAGCGGCCTCAGCAGTGCCGGAAAGTACGCCTGCAAGTAGGATTAAAATAGAAGTCATGAGTACTGGTCGTTTGAACCACATGGTCATATTTCCCCCTCGGAATAGGGTCGGTTCTTTTAAGAGATTGGATGCAAATTCAACTATTTTCGAGAGTGAATACCGATGAGGTTTCCTTCGGTGTCGTGGATCAGCGCCATATAGCCGTACTGGCCGATGCCGTACTTACTTTTATAAACTTTGCCGCCGACTTTTGCGGCGATCGCTTCTTCATGGGCGCAGTCTTCACTTGCGAAGTACACGACGGTGTTGATGCCGCTTGGGACGAAGTCTCTGCGCCAGACGAGTGAACCAATACTTCGTCCATCTTCGGTTGTAGAAATGCTCCACATTTCGATGTCCCAAGATTTCGTGTCCATTTTGCTGAAATGAAAGCCAAACGTTCGCTCATAGAAAATCTTGGCTCGATGCATGTCGGCCACGTAAATTTCAA
>JAXMMN010000596.1:0-3513 GCA_034366485.1 Bdellovibrionales bacterium | reverse complement strand
CACGAGACAGTGTCGTTTCTGCTTACCATCCTAAGTTCCGAAACATCGCGCTTCTTTCTGAGTCGTTCCTATCTGCAGTAAATCGCATATCCCGAATGGGCTATTGAGATTTTGCCCGTTTCCTTGCTATGCTTTCGGAAGAGGCAAACAAATGAGATTGAGCGAAAAAACGTCCGAGCGAATGAAGTGGACTTTGGGTTTTTTGATGATCGCTTTGATCCCAGTTGCCGTGAACTTTGCGATAGGCACAGGGTCAGGGCAAAGCAGAATTTTCGACAAAAGTGGTCGAAACAATCAAGTCAGCCTCGCGATCAGCCCAGAAAAGTTTCCGTCCTATCTTTACACTGTGCAAAACCACGTTTCTAAACTTGCGCGTTCCGTAAATACGACAGAGGCGCTGCATGAACTATCCAGTCGGTTTTCCTATTTGCAGAAAGATCTAGAAGCCGGCGCGAAGCGCAAACAGCTTGAGGAAATCCGACGTTTCTATGCCGAGACGTTTGCGGCCGAGTATCATTCGCAAAATGGCGAAAAAGTGCAAGTCGATCAGTTTGTTTCAAAGCTCGATCCGCCGAGCGTTCCTGCGCAGTACGATTTTATCGTGAGCAACGAATACCCGCTCGGAAAAAAACAAGAGCTCCTTCGGCCCCGTCGGTCGACTCCCTACGCCGAAGCGCACGCAAAGTTCCATCCTTTGTTTCAGGACCTTTTGGAAACTCATTCTCTTTATGACGTCTTCTTGATCGGAGAAGACGGCCGGGTGGTGTATTCCGTTTTTAAAGAAATTGATTTTGCAACTTCACTGGTCACGGGACCTTGGAGTGCGACAGGACTTGCTAAAGCGTTTCAGGCCACACGATCTTTAAAACCAGATTCTCCTGGAAACGGAATTCATTACGAAGATTTCAGTTCGTATGTTCCGTCCTACGATGCTCCTGCAGCTTTTGT
Source organism: Bdellovibrionales bacterium (assembly GCA_034366485.1). GTDB lineage: Bacteria > Bdellovibrionota > Bdellovibrionia > Bdellovibrionales > JAMPXM01. Next base: position 2,565 of record JAXMMN010000596.1, on the reverse strand, counting down.
TTCTGCTCCGCTCTTCCGTGAGGGTAAATATATTGGCGCACTGGTTGTGCAAATTCCACTTGAAAAAGTGGTTCGCTCGAAGCGAGTGCCGCGGGATCGCATAGCGCGACTCTCGTTTTAAAAGCCCAGCTGGACATCGAGTCCAACGGTTTCGATAGGCTCAAGTGTCGTATCGTCTTCTGACTTTGAATGAGCGTAGCGCACTCCGGTCGAAATTTTTTTCGTCCAGGCATAGTCGACAGCGAGACTCGCAGTGAATGTTTTGTCCTCAGTAATGGCTGCACGTTTTCGAACGGCACCGATCCGTGCGCCCCATTTTTTCGCGCCGTAGGAAATTCCAATTCCATCTTCTTCGCCTGGCCAGGATACCGCAGTTGAAATTGCTGTTTCGGGAATGAAAATCGGAGCAAGCGGGCGGTTGAGATCTTGAAATCCGTTTGCAAGGTCGGCACGTTCGGCATGTAGCCGCAGAGTCCAAGGTGATAGCATGTAAAATGCGGCCTCTAAACGGTAGGTTTGCGCTCTCAGTAGAACCTGGTTTGAGGTGAATATGGAATTTGGAGTATTCGCAAATTCGAATTCAGCACCGCGATATTCAAAGGCCATTTCGATTCCTGGATTCTCAAGACCTAAGACCGCGATTGGCATTGCGGTGAGGCGAATCCGAGCTTCGCGGACCGTGTACTGGGAATCGACGCCAAAGGTATCGGCGCCGAGGTCGACGCTATAGTCGGCAAGCGGGTCGGTTCCGACTGTTCCAGAGAGCCCAAGGGTTTTTGTTTCCAATCCGTCGGTCGACTCGATGGCGCGATCAGCAGAAACTTCGATCCAATAGTTTTTTGGAAGTATAAATCTCGCCGCGACTGCGCCAGACTTTGTGTCGCCTGATGATTGACTGCCTGAAAAGCTGAGAGTCGATGGCAAACGAAAATAGACGTCTTCAGCGGCAGCCGACGACGCGACACTCTCCTCAAAGAACGAGAAAAGCGCGACGGCAAAAAAGAAAGCTCTAAAATTTCTCAATCGCCTCGACGTCGACGAATGGCGCGACGCAGTCGATCCTTTTGTGCGGGGCTCAGTTGTCGCCATCTTTCAAACTTCGTGCGCAGTCGCGCTTTTTGCTCGGGTGTTAGTGATTGGTACTTGCGCCATCTTGCCTTGATCCGTTCTTTTTGACTAGCGTCCAATTGTCGCCACCGCTTTAGCGACTCTCTCACTTCAGCTCTTCGCTCGGGCGGAAGATCGCGAAGTCGTGCTGAAACCTCGCGCAGACTTTTGCGTTCTTCGGGTGTCAGAGCCTTCAAGGCTTGGTATCGCTCCTGAAGCTTTTGCTTTTCTTCTGGAGAAAGTGCATCGAAGCGTTTTCGTGCATCTTGAAGCGAAGAGTCAGCGGCTTGTGAGTACGCGGCTTTTGGCGCAATCACGGGACCGATGGCGGCACCGAACACGCCCAGTGCGGAGATTTTCAAAAAGCCACGGCGACTGATGGGCTTACTCATTTTTGCTCCGATTCTTCATCAGTAGACGAATCTTCAGGGGGGGCGTCTGCTTCGTGAAATTCGAGATTTTCTAACAGATCTGGGTTTTGGGCCAACTCACGAGCGTCTGCCGAGCTTTCAATAACCAAGAGTGCATCAAACATTTTTAAGAAATCGTTGCTCACTTTTTCACTGCTCATGATTCTGATTCTCCGCGTTCGAGATCTTCTTCTGACATCATTTCAAGTAAGTCGAGTTCTTCAAAGAGCTCTAAGTCGGCGACCAAATTGAAGTCATCGATATTCAACTTCTGAAACTCCACATCGAAATTTGCAGTGTCGACATCTTGACCGTTTACACCTTCTTCATTTTTGGTGACAAACCAAACGGCCGCAATCGCCGCCATGCCACTGGCCCAACCGGCCGTGAGGGTGATGTCCCGCCAACTAGAAAAGAAATCGGCGAAAAAGCTGCGGCGAACCACCTGCGTTGTTTTCAGGGGCGTTTTCAGAGATAAATTTTCAATTTCTCGGTCCGCGGCTTTCTCGATGCGCGCTTTGTACGCGTCACTGGGCTTATCTTCATACCATTCGACGCTCATGAAGCACCTCGCGGTTGAAGCAGGCCTTCTAAACTCTTTCGTCCTCGATGAATGTGAGTTTTGACCGCCGGAAGGCTGAGTTCCATCGCGCGGGCTATTTCTTCGTAGCTAAGCTCTTCTATGAGCAACAAAGAAAGCGCTGTCCGCTGAGCAATCGGAAGTGCGTCGAGGTGCTTTTTAAAATTTTTAGAATCATCTTTTGCGATTAAAGATTGAATAGCGGTGCCTTCATCGGCTGCGGCGTTTGAAGCTTTTCTCGCTTCCGCTTCAATCGTAACTTCGTTGTCGCTGTCGATTTGAACAAAGGACTTTCGGCTTCTCAACACATTCAAGCAAGTGTTGCGCGACAATGTTAAGAGCCAAGGTCTTAGCTGATTTCGGGCTTCGTATTTTTGGGCGTTCTGTATGACTTTCATCCAAACATCCTGTGAAATATCTTCGGCCTGATTTCTATCGCCAAGAATTCGAGAACAGTAACCAAGTATC
>JAXMMN010000595.1:0-3089 GCA_034366485.1 Bdellovibrionales bacterium | reverse complement strand
AACGAGATAAATTTTGTCGTTAAAAATCAATTCACCCAAGTGATTAGTTCGTACGGTCGTCGAACCTACTGTTGTCTCGACTTTGAATTCCATATCTCGAACTGGAGCGTTTTGAGCCAGCGGGTTCGTGACACGGGTGATGACCCGGAACTTCATTGTACGATCAACAGTCGTTTCTGAATTGACTGGATCCATGATGGGTTCAGGACGTACATCAACTGGGCTAAATTCAAACTGCTCCACTTTAGCAACGCCCGAAGGAAGAGCCTTGTTTGGGCAAGTCAAAATGTCAGCTCCGGGAATGATCGGTGACTTCGCGTGATCAACCGGGAATAGCCGTGGCAAGTCTCTAGAATCAATACATTCATCTTTCATGAGATCAGCATCAATTTGAACGGCCTGCGGCGCATTTGTTTTTAATGTTTTCTGCAATTCTGCAGCAGCACCCTTAGTGAGAGGTCCTGGCACTTCAACACTCACCTTGCCGCCAGCACCCGCTGCTGCTGTCGTCTTCAAAGAACCACCTGCAAACACGGCTTCGGGAGTACCATTGGTCAGTGCAGCACCAGGTGGTGCTATGATCTGCGAACCAATGAGCTTAATCGCATCCTTTTCTTTGACGCCGTCAGAAACATCGATGCAACTTTCAACGTACTTTTTCGCGCTAAACTGACCAGGTGCATTTTTGTATGCTGGTGGTCGTTCGAAACCGAACTTCATACCTAAGAGACCTGTGTGATCACCCAATGTCCAAATGCCATCATAGGGAAGAATCGAGCCCGGACCATTTTTTGGATTGATCGCACCGACCAGCTCAAGCTGACCGTAGGTGCTCATATAGCGGACTTTCATTTTTAGTTCTTCGCGCAATCGACCGCCCACCATCGCAAGTTCCATCGATGGTTCGGATTTCGCGATCACCATACAGCGACTGTTCTGAATTCCAGTTTTGGCAACGATCCACAATTGAACACTGAAAAGACCGTCCTTCAAAGGAACTGGATCTTCATCGCCACGAATATTTCGCATTAAAACTTTAGGGCCAATCGAAATACTGAAATCGATAAGCGCGCCATCAGCTCCACCTGGATTGTGAATCGAGTTCATGCGAAGATCATCAACCCAAAGGTAGCGCGATGACTTTTCGCCGGACTTTGTTAAGCCTTTTAAGTAAGAAGCAGCTTCAGTTGATGCCACGAGCATTTCATCGGGCACCGGACGGCGGGCACAATCTCGAACAGCTTCAGAGCCGTCGTAGTTCCAAGGATTAATACAGATTGCAAGATCCCGTGCGCCCGTGTGCATTCCACTCGCAAAGATCGTGCGTTTCAGCGGGATGTACTTGGCATCCGCAACGCCGTCGTACGCGATTTTTTCGGACCAGTTCACACAGCCCGATTCTTCACTTCGCGCTTCGATATCTTTGACGCCGCCCTTAATGACGAACGAATGACCCTTAACGGACTCTCTCGTGCGTTTGTCGAAGATGCATGTTTTGAAAGAAAAAAGCTTTTCCGTTGGGATCGAAAACCCTTGGACGTTTTGAGTTACAATCGCAGATCCAGTGACGTCTTCGTTATAAAACGTTGCCGCAGGCTGATTCACATTGGGTTTAGTTGGGTCAGAGAAATTCGCATTCGGATCAGCCGAACGCGACCCTGGCTTCATACAACCAGAGAAACCAAATGAGAGCGCTAGTAAAAGTGCTAAACCCGCATTAGAAAATTTCATAGAATGTCTCGAATCCGATAGAGAAAGTCTGCTGTCTAGATTGATTGATGTTGAAGTTGATCACGTCGGCATCCGTGAACTCAGACTTCAACTTAAAACGTTGCTTTTGGAAGAAGACTTCCAACATTCCAGAAAAGCCCTGGCGATTGTTATGTCCAGAATATGAGCTATTGTAGAAACCAGGCGTCACATCATCTTCGGCAAAAAAAGTCGCGACACCAGGAATCAGATCTATGTCGTCAGCAAGACCAATCTTGAGGTCCGTTCGAAGAAATTGTGCGTTTCGATATCCTTCAGGCGCCTGAGCGTTTTGAAGAATGTAGCCGCCTAGTTTCCATTCTAAATTTCTTGTTAGCTGGATAGTCGCGCCACCGCCGGCGCCGATCCCTTCAAATCCATATTTGAAGCGCGCCGTGTTTGGACCAGTCTCGTCGACAGAGTTTCCGTAGATAACACTTTCCAGTGCAACGGCGGACGGTAAGTTATGAAATGCAAAATGGGTAACGAAGCCTCTTAGCGAGAGCACGTCGTTAGGTTTAACACTTAATTCGAGCGTCTCTGTTGTGAAAAGAGGCGTCACTTCGGCATCGACCGTTTTTGTTGAAAGTGTTTTCGAGGTAGGAATGGTCTGCTGGGCCATCAGTTTCACTTTCAAGCGATTATTCGAACCGAGGACCACAGTTTCGCGAACCCCAGGAAACGGCTGACGGTCCACCAGAAGCCACATCCCGAGATCGCCCTGGTTCAAGGCTCCGGCTGACAAGTACGCACGAGCAGGATCGGTGTTGATTGCGCGCAAGTTCAACGTCGCCTCTTCAAACCAAATACTTGAGCGACCGACATTGTCGCCAAAGCGAGATTGTGCGTAACCAGAGGAAAGAGTCGCGCCGGCTTTCGTGCGGAAGGAAAGGCTTGAAAGAAGTTGCGCTTTGAAATCCGTGGCAACAGTCATTCCGAAGAATTGTGATTGCTCACGCTCGTTTGCGAACGAATCAAATCCAGAACTCAGTTTGTAAGCAGACTTGGTTTCAACGGACTTGCGCCACGAGCTACTAGTGCCTTGAGTTGTTGAAAGCTCGCCGCGAGCCTCTCCAACAGCCGCTTCATCTTTCGATGAGGGGGACGATGAATCGGCGTTGGCGACAAAACCATATTGAAAAACAACAAATGCCGTTAGCACTTGTGCGGTTCGCAGCCAGATTGGATTTCGGAAAGCTTGCAACATGCCCCACCTACCTGGTGACTCAACATTCAAAAAACATTCTCCGTAAACGGCTTGTTAATGAACAGGGGGTGGATTTCTTAAGTGCCTGTTATTACATGGTTTTTGTAGACCGCGACCAACTTTCAGACAGGGC
>JAXMMN010000594.1:0-3607 GCA_034366485.1 Bdellovibrionales bacterium | reverse complement strand
TGGCCTATGAATATGTCGATCTCGCACCGTTTAACGAATCAATCGACATCGACGAATTTGCAAAAGATCTCCAAGATCTTTTAGCGCCACATTTTGGGCTCAATCTAAAGAACGTCAATCTGGGTCGATTGTTGATGTCGACGACAGCCGTTGCGGCCAAGCATCGCTTGGTTGTTCCAAGTGACCTGATGCTGTTTTTTAAATCCATCGTCACCGTCGAAGGAATGGGACGAGTGATTCAGCATGACTTCGATCTTTTGCCACACGCTTTGGAGTTTACGGCGGAGATTGCACAGAACCGCGTCGATCCACAGCGCTGGAAAGAGGAAGCGCTTGGCTTTGGCCGCGACTCGATGGTTTTGCTAAAAACTTTGCCGCGGCAAGTTCGGCAGTTTGTTCGTCGGGTCAACCACCCGGACTTCGCGTTTCGCTTAAGCCTTGTTGAACTTGAAGAGGTCAAGCGCACCCTAGAAAAATCATCGAATTTGCTTTTCCTGGGTCTTGTTATTGGAAGTTTGATTTTGTCTGGCAGCGCTACGATGTTTCTTGAGCGTGGACCATTGATCGTCGGAATCCCATTGTTGTCGGCCTTGTTCTATGGCCTCGCTGGTGCTTTAGGTCTTGCAGCATTTCGCAACTATATTCGAAATTAGCGTCTGAGGAGGGGGGATTGTATGAACGGTAATGTCGTTGTGTTGACGATCCCGATCTTCTTTGCGCTCGTCGCGTTTGAATTTTGGTATCAAGGCCGAAAAGGCGTCAACGTGGGAACGTTTCGAACGGCAGCCTCAAATATTCTTTGCGGTTTGCTCGAGCGCCTCTTCTTGATTTTTACGTTTGGTTTTTTGTTTTGGAGCTATTCTAGCCTCAGCAGCTGGGTCATTCCTGTGCTGCCTTGGCGCTTTGATGCCTCATCGCCTTGGACCTACGTCATCGGCTTGGTGGTATCTGATTTTTGTTACTACTGGCTTCATCGCGTCCATCACTCGGTTGGATTTCTTTGGGCCGCACATGTGGTGCACCATCAGCCTCAGGAAATGAATTTCACCGTTGGGCTGCGCACGGCGCCGATTCAGACTTTGCTTTTTTCCGCTCCATTTTATGTCCCGGCCATTTTGGTCGGAATTCCTGCTCTTCCATTTTTTGTCGCAAACGGTTTGATGAACAGTCTTCAACTTCTTGTGCACACGGAACTCAATTGGAATCCCCAAGGGCGCTTTCGGTTTTTAGCTTTGATCTTCAATACTCCTTCGCACCACTGCGTGCACCACGGAAGCCAAGACCAGTATTTAGATAAAAACTTTGGCGCCGTTTTCATCATTTGGGATCGGCTATTCGGAACGTTTGTTCCCCAAGGAGAGAAAGTCGTTTACGGGGCGAGGCGTCCGCTTCCAACCTTGAACCCGATTCGCGCGCTATTTGATGAGTATCGATTTCTCTTTCAAGCTGGTCGATTGTTGAAGGCACCGCTCGGAGTTTGGTTTTGGTCCCCGGCCAAAACTGCTTCTCGGCTTTCGCAGCTTTCGCATTTTAACGGTAAAATAGATTTTACGCAGAGTGCGGCGAACCCTCGATGGCGACTTCGAAAGCGAGAGACGTTTTTTAGCCTCGCAGTTACGTTCTCGGCATTTTTCACGCTCCTTTACCAAGAGCCTAAGCCGCCGGCATTTGTTTTGTTTTTGTGGGCAAGTCACATCGTACTTGGAATTTTCATTGCCGGAGAATGGCTGGACCATTCGGTGCGTGCACGCGCACTCGAGCGCTGGCGTTCGATGTTGCTACTGACAACCGGCTTCATTCTTTTCTATCTCGAACCCAATGCCAATCGCTGGCCGGTCTTCATGATTTTGCTTGCAGCGAGCGTTTGCGCCTACATTTCTTTGCCGAGGAGAGTGCAAGATTTCGAAGCCGTATCCGTTTCCTGAAAAGTTAACGTGGCTTTGGCGCCAGTGTTTTCCGTCGGTCTCGAGATCGAAGGAAACCGATATTTATGACTTTGCCGGCCGGCGGGACAGTTTTTTTACTCCGGTGAAGCCCATCCGCATTTTATGTGTGGGTGATGTCATGCGCACCCATCGCGAAAAAGTCCCGACGTTTACTCCGGCGGTTACTGAGGTTTTTGAAGGTGCGGACCTCGTCTTCGCAAATTGTGAAGGCCCAGTCCTCTACGAAACAATCGAGCGGCGACCGCTTTACACTGTTCGCTACGGCCTTGCTCGCGAGTACTTGCAGCAACTGGCCACCGCCACAAAGTGCCCGCTTCGAAAGTGGAGATTTTCGCTCGCCAATAATCACGCTGGTGATTTCGGCGAAGAAGGAATTAGACGGACAGTTGATTTGATGCGGGATACAGGAAGTCAGTTCTTTGGATTTGGCAGAACACCGCTTCGCGAGTTCTATGGCGAATTGGAACTCGATTTTTGGGGCTGGACGCAATGGGAGAATCGACGATTTGACGGTAAAGAATCTTGGCGCCCCTCTTCGGAGGTCGCGAGGCTTGCTGTTTCCAAATTGCCGATGGCAGCCAAGCGCCTGAGAGTTTTGTTTCCCCATTGGGGACTTGAGTTTCGACACTACCCAAATCGAGCTCAATTGGACCAGATGGTGAACTGGTTGCGCTGGGATTTTGATCTCGTTGTCGGGCACCACAGTCATGTCGTTCAGCCCATTCAAGTTGTATCGCGTTCGGCCGCATCGGCGGGTGGCTTTTCTCGCGAAGCGATAGGCTGCCACGGAGTAGGCAATCTTCTTGGGGCACAGTGGAGCTGGCCGACGAAGCTTTTGGGTGCTCTCGAGGTTGAAGTCGAAACAACTGGTGAGCGCTGCGGGCAAATTGCAGGGTATCAGATGCACGCGTGGGCCAACGTCGGCGACGAAATTCAAACGGTCAATCAGGTCGCCGGGCAAACTGGGCGCGCGACCGAGAATCGTGTGATCGAGAAAATGAAAAAGCGGTTCGACGAAATCGTACCGCTTTAATTGTCTGACTAATATGTGAGACCCGTTAGCACAGCGACAGCGAACGAGACGACGAAGAAGAGATTCGTCGACCACTCGGCGGCTGATGAATTGTAGTTCATGTCAGCCTCCTTAGCTCAACAGCTTTAATGCGATGTTCGAGATACTGTTCGCTTGGCCGAGTACCGAGACTCCCGCTTGCATCAAAATATTGTTGCGCGTGAGTTCTGCACTTTCAGCTGCGATGTCTGCATCACGAATTCGAGAATTCGCTGCGGACAAGTTTTCATCCGAAATCGCAATGTTCGCACTCGTAGATTGAAGTCGGTTTTGCATCGCACCGAAGTTGGCGCGGATTGCGTTCACTGACACCAATGCACGGTCGAGTACGTCCATGCTTGTTTGCGCTGCCGTTTTCTCTGCAAGCGATTCGGCTGTCAGCCCGAGGGCGTCAAGACCAGCATTCGCTGCCGAGGCGTTGAACGAAATTCGATCTTTAAACGGATCGTTGTTCGTTCCCACTTGGATGTCGATGACTCCGCCAGTTCCATTCAACAGATCTCGTCCGTTGAACTTAGTGACTTCGGCAACTCGTTGAATCTCGGACTTCAGCTGTTGATACTCGACGTCGAGGAACTTACGTTCCGTG
>JAXMMN010000593.1:0-3843 GCA_034366485.1 Bdellovibrionales bacterium | reverse complement strand
TGAGTGTCTTTGATGCTGCTGATTGCGACATCGCTCGCGTGCGAGACGCGATCGAGACGCTTCCGATGATGTCTCCCAATCGTGTGATCGTGGTACAAAACGCACATCAGTTAAAAGACAAAGAGTGGGAAGTGCTTCAGCCCATTATCGATAAGCCACTTCAAGGCTCAATTCTTGTTTGTCTGGCGTCGAAAATCGACAAGCGAAAGCGGCACTGGAAAAAACTTTTGGAAGCCGGTGTGGCGCTCGAGTGTAAGCGCCCTTATGACAATCAAATTCCGGAATGGATCGATTTTCTCTCTAAGCGCCACGGTGTGAAGTTTGGCGAAGAAGCGGCTGCGGCCCTGCAGCAGGTGGTTGGTTCGAACTTGAGTGATCTCGATGGTGAGATTCGAAAGATCGCCATCTATTGTGGTGGTCAAAAGCGCGAAAAGAAAGTGGTCGAAGCGACGGTTGAAGAGGTCATGAAGGTGGCGTCTCGCGTGCGCTTAGAAAGTGTTTTTGATTTCTCGGATGCTGTTGGGAAAAACGATCGGGCGCGAGCGCTGATATGCCTCGCTAACCTTCTTGATCAAGGACAAAATGAAATTGGGATCATCGCCCTCGTTGCTCGGCACGTTCGTATATTGAGAGCCACGGGCGAAGGGCTTCGCGAAGGCTTGTCGGGCCAACGTTTGGCGGCGCGTGCTGGAGTCTCTCCGTTTTTTGTCCGCGATTATGCTGAGCAAGCGAAGCTCTGGTCGATGTCGAAAATCGATCAGACTCTTGAGGCCTTGTATGACACAGATCGAGCGCTTAAGACGTCGCCCATTGGTTCGCACATTTGGTTAGAAAACTTCATCGTTCGCGTCTGTGGTTAGTAAACGTCTCTTTCGTCTCAACTTGAAACAGCCTGCTAGCTAAAACCGGCATTCTTGGCCGTTTCTCGACTTAGCCCAAAGGCACATTCCGCCGAAAAGAGAGTTATGGCGGAGGATAAAAAACGCGACATTGCAACAGCGGCCGGGGTTGAAAAACCCAAAGGTGCAGCTATGTCGCCGGGGGCAAGTCTTGTCAAAGAAGCTCTCGCCGCTCTTCAGGCCAAGCGCGCTTCCGCGCCAGACGAGGCCTCTGTCGACCCCGCTCAGATTGAAAAAATTCGAACGGCAAGTGTCGCTCCCGTCGCCACGGGGGCTGCTGCGAGGCGGACTCCGCGCCGTCCATTTCAGCGGCCAGTTGGACTGTTGGTGGGCGGCCATTACGAAGTTCTGCGCGCAAGGCAGCTCTCCGAAGGCGGGATGTCGATCTTCTTGGGCGAATTCGGTTCGCGGCTTCGCATGAAAGTGGAAGAGGTTCAGGTGGGGAAGCCCGTATCGATGAGCTTCATTTTGCCAAGCGGAGAGTCGATCAGTCTTCGCGGGGAAGTCATTTATCACGATACAGAATCTGGAGCAGGCCTACATATCGGGGTTAAATTCGGAGTCGTTCCGATGGCACAGCGGCGAATGATCCGATCTTATGTCAGTTCGAAACGCGCCGGAGAAACGGTCGAAGGAATGCGTGAAAATCGAGATGGAAGCGAAGATCAATTTGCTTCTGTTGGTGTCACTCGGCGAGCCGCCTAAACGCCAAAAGGGCTGGCTCGAGTGACGAAATCCTAAGTTCCAACTTAAGAATTCGGCTGAGCAGCCCTCGACGAAGTCTGGCTTAATTCTAACCTAAGTTTAAAACTTACTTAGTCAGAGTCTTTGCGGCTTGTTTCGACAAGCGGCTAAGTTTGCGTGCAGCAGTTTTTGCGTGCATGACACCTTTAGTCGCCGCTTTTTGAGCTTTGCTCATGTAAGCGCGAAGAGCTTCTTCAGCTCCTTTTTGGTCGCCAGCAGCGATGGCTGTGCGGAGTTTCCGTTCAAATGTACGAACCGACGAAAGTGCTGTTGTGTTGCGTTTGTTGCGTTTCACACTTTGACGGGCGCGTTTTGCTGCGGACTTATGATTTGCCAAGGGTTTACCTCACTAAGTAACGTCTAACAGAGACGTCTTTTTTATGAATACAAGAGGCCATCAGCTATCACGCTTTGGAGCGGCTTGGCAAGGGACGAAAGTGAGCCCCAATAAGTGACAAAACGACCGACGGACGAAATATCGCAGCTGGAACAGCCCCTAAACCAGGCTTCGGCGGCCCAAATAGCGACCGGTGAGCGTCGGGCGGTGGCCGCAGCGGCCTTCGTTTTTGGCCTCGGAACCTTGGCCTCACGAATTTTAGGGCTCATTCGAGATCGAATGACGGCGCAGTATTTCTCGCCCGAAGTACGCGATGCGTTCGTGGTGGCTTTTCGGCTCCCTAACATGTTTCGGCGAATATTGGGTGAAGGTGCCTTATCCGTCAGCATGATCCCGGTCCTTGTCGACTTGCTCACCAAGCGAACGGCCTCTGGGGCAACGGAAGCAGAGGCCCGAGAGCATTTTGAGGCCTCCAAGCGCCTCGTTGGCGCCCTTTTCACTTTGCTTTTAAGTATCACGATCACGTTGTCGGCGCTGGCGGTGATCTTCATGGATCAAATCATCGGTATTCTTGTCGCCGGTGAGGGGTACATGAGTGTCCCTGGAAAATTTGAACTCACTGTGATGCTCGCGCGTATCATGTTCGGCTTTTTAATTTTGATCACACTGTACGCGTTTTTCATGGCGATCTTAAATTCGCTCAAGAAGTTTGCGCTCGCCGCCATTGCGCCCATCATGTTCAACATCAGCATGATTTCCGCCGCACTCCTTTCAAAAGAGTTTGGCGTACCAGAAAAAGTCCTCGCCTGGAGTGTCATCGTTGGCGGAGCCATGCAGATGGCGATTTTGATACCTGCGATTGTTCGAGAGGGCTATTGGCCGAAGCTTTCCTTCGTCTGGCGGGTTGACGGGAAATGGGTGCCGTTTTGGCGAGTACCCGAAGTCCAACGCGTGTTCACTGCGATGGCGCCAAGTCTTTTTGGCCTTAGTATTCTTCAGTTCTCAGCGGTGATCAGGGACCGATTTGCCAGCGAACTTCCACAAGGTTCGCACTGGTACCTCTATTGCGCTGATCGAATTTTAGAACTGCCGCTCGCTCTTTTTACTGTCAGTGTTGGCTCGGCAGTGCTCCCCACTTTGGCGGCGCAATGGTCCAGAGGTGATCGCGATGCGATGACGTCGACGTTGTCACATTCCATTCGGCTTGTGGGTTTCGTGGCGCTTCCTTCGGCGATCGGGATGTTCTTTCTCGCTCAGCCGATCACGGAAGTGATTTTCTTGGGTGGTCAGTTCAAGTACCAAGATGTCCTTCCAACGGCAGAAGTGATCCAGGTTTATTCCTTCACACTCTTATTCGCGGCAACGACCCGAATTTTAGTTCAAGGCTTTTATTCGATGGGAAACACCTGGTACCCGGCCCTGGTGGGCGTGATCACCTTGATCGTGCATTTTATTTTTTCTTGGGTCGGGACACAAACCTTTGGCTTAAAAGGTCTTGCAGCCGCTTCCATTATTTCTGGCTTTGTGAACCTGATGATGCTCGCCATCGCCTACTCGCGCTGGGTCGGACCGCTTGGCTGGCCGCGGATCATGATGCGCTTGGGGCGATTCAGTATTGCCGGAATCGCGTTGGGACTTGGATGTATGGTGTACGAACCCATCATCACGGAATTTGGCTCGCGCTTTTTCACGCGGACTTTTGCGCTGGGACTGTCGATTCTTTTGGGCGGCGGTCTTTATATGCTCTGCGCGCGAATTATGAATTTGGAAGAGTATCAAGAGACCACGGCGCGTGTTTTCGATAAGATCCTGCGCAAGTTTCGAAGCATGAGGAAGGCGTGAAGCGCTTCTTCGTCGATCTGC
>JAXMMN010000592.1:0-2106 GCA_034366485.1 Bdellovibrionales bacterium | reverse complement strand
CGATTAGCTGGCCTGAACTAACAAATGAACGGATGTAGTCTCGAACTTTTTCATTTTTTGACCAGACGGGGACATCGAATTCGTAATTTTCCATCGTGTAGCCTTCAGGAAAATCTATCTTTACATCGACGATCGCATTTGCCGACTGATCAGCAGAAATGGCTGAAATCGGCAACTTGATCGCAAGGAGGCCAAGCCCGAACGCCATTAAATTTCGTCTATTCAAATGTCGATTCTCAAACATACAAAGATGCCCCATTTCCGAGGGAACAATTCACTCTCTAAAAGATACCTGAAGGATTCTCATACATCAATCTTACTCACACTATCATTCGATTCATTTGCAGACACTGATTTGTAATCGCCGCTATGACTGCTCACTTTTTAGAACGTCTCAATTCAGTACAAACGTCCAGACCTGAGCTACTTTGAGACACCATCCCTTAGCCAATAAACCTGCCGGTAGCCAAATCGCAAAAGGTCCGACATCGCATACATGGGCCGGGGATCTTTGCTCGAAGCACCAACTACAACAACCGGAACTGGACCTTTGTCAGAGACACTCGCGACCTCAAACTTCGATTGGGCGATGTCTTTGTTCAAAACCTTCCAAGAAAACTCAGTCGGCATTCCTGCAGGAAGCTTGAAGGGAACATTTTTAGCTCCAGCGATCGATCCAAGTTTAAACTCCTGATTCGCGCGCACATCCACGACTACCAAATTTGGAAATCGTTTTTTTAAACCGTCGATTTGTGATGAGCCTACGACTTCGGCGCGCGGAAATCCCATCGGCGTCTCGCCGTCGGCTACGTCAGATTTAGATAAGCTGTCGAATCTTACGAGCATATCGCCCAGACCAGCTGGACGCTGAAAACCTGAGAAATCGACGTACTCCTCTTTCGTCACGCCCATCAAACTGAGAAGTTCCGGAGAAATCATACTTGGCTGGAATTCGACAAGGTCCGAAATCGTCACTGTACCAAGTGCCGTAACGAATGGCTCGCGATCGCTCGAAGAATAGTAAAGCGCCTGAAGCTTACCTCCGACGACATAGCAGCGAGGCTGTTTAAAGCCGAACAAAAACTGAAGTTCTCCTGCTTCAACCCGATTCGCGACAACCCGATCAATAACGCTCACAGTTGTGGTCGGCTGAAACCCAATCGAACAACCCGAGGTCTTCTCGACCGCCTTCATGCTCGCTGCACTCGCCGCGATCACGGACTTAAACTTTGCCGACTGAATCGGTTTTACTTTTACTAGAAGCCATTGCGGATGCGCAGGCCGAGCGGCCGCGGCATCAAGACCCGAAGTTCCACCGACAACCACTGGATCAGAATCTTTAGAGGCCGGCGTGCCTGTGTTCGCACCAGGCTCAGAATTTGAGCCAGAGTCAAACAAGCGATACCCGATAAAGGCGAGAGACGCGAAAATCAACACTCCCAAAACTAGATCAACTATCTTTCCTTTTCCGGTCATTTTGATTCCCCTTATTCAACGTAAAGGCTCGTATAATCCGCCGAACGAAACAAGACGCTCTCAGTCTAAAATTTCATAACCATTAAACATCGGCTATACTATTTCGACATGCGGCTATTTCGAAGTCCCTTCGAGCAATTCAATCTCATTTTCCCAGTGGCCCTGCTTGCGTTTGCGGTCCTTGAGTATTTTAGCGGGCTTCGCAGTCTTTGGCGATACTCCGATTTTTTGAAATACATCCAAGACATAATTTTCTTTAATGGACTTCACGTCTGTCTCACTTTTATTTTTATCGCGACAACTGGCGCTGGGCGAGAATCTTACCGCTTGTTTCTCCAAAAGTTGGGGACCTTCGGTCTCGTCAGGATTGGTATGGTCTTTTTCGGCTCGATCGCCATTTACTATTATGTTCATACGCAGCTGGCCCTAGGAAGCTTGGGCCAAGCCGCATTTTACATCGGACTAGCGGCCCTTCGTAGAAAACATGATCTCGGTCAGTCGAAAGGTCTTTTGCGCATAGCGAATCGGCAGGTCAACGCCACTGACACAAATCGCTTTTTCAATTTCGATCGAATCCAAAAAGCGGAACACTACCTGATCAACACGTTTTACTTTACGTCACTCATTGCT
>JAXMMN010000591.1:0-2352 GCA_034366485.1 Bdellovibrionales bacterium | reverse complement strand
CAAAAACGACATTGCGATTTCCGTAAATTTTCGGCGCAAAGTTTTTTCTTCAGTGAGGAAGTAGTTTTTTACCAACTGCTGCGTGATCGTGCTTCCGCCTTGAGCGAAACGACCTCGACGCAAATTGGTGAGGACCGCTCGAATGAGTCCCGTGAAGCTGATGCCTGAGTGTTCGAGAAAAGCGGGGTCTTCAATTGCGAGCAGTGCATCTTTGCAGGCCGGTGGGATCTGGCCGAGGCTGACCTCTGTTCTCAAGGTCGGGCGATCCCCGTAGTATTGAGCGTAAAGTTCAGGGCTCAGCACAGCCGATTCGACGGCCCGAGGATTTGCTCCTGCAAACGTGCCGACAACTTCGCTCTGAGAATTGAACGCAATGATCTGAACTGGCTCGGAGTCTGAACTTCTCCTGGTCACCAATTCGTCTTCCTCTGGAGCCGGTGGCGGAAGTCCATTTTCATTCGTCTCATCGCCCGGATCTCCATCAGGTTCGCTATTTGAGTTCAGCGAACTTGCAGGTAGATCGTCTGCAATGTCTTTGGGTGCCGCGGCAGTCGACGAGGTAGTTTCTTGCACGGTTTGGATGATTGCACTCGCTGAAAAACTTGATGCCGAGCTTGGTTGGTGGCGGAAGGCGACACAGGTCTTAATTTCGCCGTTGAGTGATTTACTGGCGTCAGTGTTTGCTGCGTCGGCCCCGTTTGCCACCTTCATCGGCAAGATCGATGTGCAGCCGTCGCCCGGCCACAGGCTAAAGTCCGATGGCTGAAGTGGTTGCCCGAATTCGCGAGCTCGATAGCCACGTCGCAGGAACACAGAGGTGAGTTCTTGTGGGTTGAGAACTTGCCCGGCGCGGATCAGTTCGGGGCTTGAGTAGAATTCCACCGGGGGAGCAAAGCGTTTTTGTTCAAATCGCTTCGCTATTTCGCGATCGAGCTGAAACATCCAAGTGCCAACAATCAAAACGATCGTCGTTAACAGCAAAAAAGCGAACAAAGCGATGGCTAGGAGTATTCGCCGCTTTCGTCCGCGCTTTTTCGGTGCCGGGCTTTCGCCAATGGCTGGATCGGTGGCTGGAGTTTCGTTCACGTTCGACATGTCCGTAGGTTGTTTGACTGGTTGTTTTACGATGCTTGATTCTTCGCCCCATTCACAATAGTGATTGTCCGGTAAAGAGTCTATTGTTCAAAAGGGAATTTAGTTTTCAAAAGTTTTTCGTTTTACGCCTGAGCGTCAGGCAGAGAAGTGATTCAAAATGGCAAAGTCGAAATCCGTCAAAAAATCTGTAAAAAAATCTGCGCCGAAAAACGCGCCGAAGAACGCGCCGAAGAACGCTAAGAAAGTAGCGAAGAAGGCAGCTCCAAAAGCGACTGCTAAAGCGAAACCGAAAGCGTCGGCAAAGATGAAGTCAAAAGCAAAAGCAAAAGTTGCTCCGATGGCAGCTCCAAAGGCAGCTGTAAAAGCAGCTCCAAAGGCAGCGGCGAAACCGACAGCGGCGAAACTCACAATGATCAAAGGCGGAAAGTCCGCATTTCTAATGCCATTGGATGATCGCCTGCTGGTTGAAAAACTCGTCGCCAGCGACCGCACGCCCGGCGGGCTCTACATTCCCGACATGGCGCAAGAACGTCCGACAAAAGGAAAAGTGATCGCGGTTGGAAGCGGACATCGCGACGCCAAGGGTCGAATTCGGCCGCTAGATGTCAAAGTGGGCGATGTTGTTTTGTTCACGCAGTGGTCAGGTTCTGAAATCGAGCTCGATGGAACGACTTATTTAATTATGCGAGAAACAGATTTGCTCGGCGTATCGATGGATTAAATCTCGCTACGAGATCGCTGATGAATCAGCAGAAGAGCCGCTAGAATTTGCCGCTGTTTTTTGCGGCAGTTTCTGCGGCTCTTTTTTTGGGCTTTCTCGCTCCGCCAGTCCTGGCTTGGCTTTCCCGACTTGACCTATTGTGATGTATGGCAATGTAATGTTTCTATTGACCGGCGACTTGATTCGTAGCCGACTATGGCCACGGCCAATGTTCGCGAAGTTTGAAGGAGCAGTCTTTAAATGATCAGACAAATGAAAAATACGTCGCACGAGTTCGGTTTTACAGTGTCTTCGGCAAATGCAGCTCGATTGCGACGGCGTCGCGGAGTTGAGTCATTGGTGAAACTGATCTCACTCGGACTGGCAGTTTCTGCGATTGCGATTTCTGCGTCTCTTTCGTCGGCCGCTGATTTACAGTGGGGTGGTCTTTACCGGTTCCAAGGCGTTCGAATCGACAACCCAGAGCTGAAGTCTGATAAGTCCGAAAAAGCCTATATGCTTCACCATCTCATCCTTCAGCCAAAGATTGTCGCGGC
>JAXMMN010000590.1:0-1175 GCA_034366485.1 Bdellovibrionales bacterium | reverse complement strand
AAGTTCGCGCGAATACGTTCACGCAAAACCGGATCGTTCGAAAGCTTCTCGACGACGATGTCTTGCGCACCTTTCAGTGCAAGATCGTACGTCGCAATTCCGGCTGGAATATTGAGGAAGTCTTTCGCTTTGATTTCAAGCGTGACCTCAGGAGCAACCTCCATGTGACCAATCTTCCAAATCCAATCGGCCAATGGCTCGAGCCCTGCTTCGCGAGCAAGTGTCGCTTTGGTCTTTTTCTTTTTCTTGTAGGGACGGTAGATCTCTTCAAGATCGCCGAGCTCCATACAAGTCGTAATCCGCGCTTTGAGTTCGTCGGTCAGGTTTCCCTGCCCATGAATTTCGGTCATCACGAACTCGCGACGTTTATTGAGTTCGCCGAGAGTTTCGTTACCCTCAATCACGGCGCGAATTTCGACTTCGTCGAGTCCGCCCGTTTTTTCCTTTCGGTACCGAGCAATGAACGGCACGGTGCCGCCCTCTGCTGCCAACTCAAGAACAGCTTGCGCCGCCTTCAGTGAAACACCGGGAATGAATTTTTCTCGAAAAGCAGCGAATGAAATCGGAGTGAGGCTCACGGCGCTCATAATATCCTCAGGAATAAAAGTTTGGATTTAGTCCAACTAGCGGATCACTTGTGTCGATAAAGAATCAAGCCATTCGTGGGGTCATAGGGCGACACGCCAACAGTCACTTTATCGCCGACAACAACACGAATGTTGAAGCGACGCATCTTGCCGCAGAGCCGCGCGACGATCTCGACATTGTTATCAAGAAGCACTCGATAGAGCCCCCCTGCATTTACGTCGACAATTTTTCCTTCAAGTTGCGCTAGATCGTCCTTAGCCATCCGTCCCTGTACCCTGTCTTATGTTTTGTAGTTCGAAATCAGAAACTTAATACCCTGCTGGAACAAGACTTCCAAACGGTCATTCTGGTTCGAGATGATAAAGCCCCATCCGAGCACCTTGTGCAAGATCGGAGTTCGGGCTTCGAAACTTTCTGACATTTTGTATGGCAGAGCCTTCAAAGCCTTGTTTTTTTCCTTAATTTGAAGCCACTGCGCCTCAAGATCGCCACCGCGATCAATTTTGAGGTCGTCTTTTTTCTTTTTCTTTTCGCCACTCTTTTCAGCATCTGGCGATGTCGGCTTCATGATGGCCAACAAGCCCGCA
>JAXMMN010000589.1:0-4894 GCA_034366485.1 Bdellovibrionales bacterium | reverse complement strand
CCCGTTGGGCCCAGATTTTGGGCTGCCGGAGATAAGCTTCTGAAAATGAACGCCTAGCTGATCAAGGTCGATCGGTACAGCGGTTCCGGTGTACGGGATTCCGAAGCCACCTCCAAGGCACAATCGAAAATGATCAGCCAGCTGTGGGTTTTTCAGATGGCTTTGAAAGAGTAACGAAGCTTCAAAAGCGAACTCGAAGTTTTTAAGCACGTGTTCATGCTGGAGCATTTGCGACTGAACGTGGGAATGTGTGCCCACAAGCCGCACCCATTTAGATGAACTTATTCGGCGCGCAAGCTCTTCGAGATTCGATTCATCAAACCCAAACTGACTTGGCTCGCCAACAACGAGGCGGCCCGTGTGGCCCACTCGCTGCGCGGGTGTCAGTCTTGGTGCGATATTTGCGATCGTTCCTACCCGACTTGCGTGCGCTTCAATCAAGTCGAGTTCATTGAAAGATTCCAGCACGATCGCGCCGACGCCGAAGTCGATCGCACGGGCGAGTTCTTCCACGCGCTTTCCGGGTCCAGTAAAGGAAATCTGCTTCGGTGCAAATCCGATCGTGATAGCTCGCTCAAGCTCTCCTAGCGAGGCGACGTCCACCTGAGTGTGACATTCCCTCATAAGCTTAAGAAGCTCCGGGTGTGAGTTTGCTTTTGCCGAATAAAAGACATCGACGTCTTTGGGCAGACGAACTTTAAGCTCCGAAAGACGGGTACGAATGATTGACAGATCATAGAGATAGAACGGGGTTGGCCCCGAACTCGCAAATTTTCTAATGTGGCTCTCGATACCGTCATTGAGCATCTGTATTCTCCCAAATCGCACGCAGTGCTTGGCGATCTATCTTTTGGCTCGCGGTTTTCGGAAACTCGCCGATCACGACAACGAGATCCGGGATCTTGGATGCCGAAAGATTCACCATACAGCTTTGCATGATCGCCTCCCTCATTGGAAGGTCTGACTGCGCGTTCCGCTTATCCAAAACAACAAACGCGGCCAGTTCATTCTGGCGATGATCCGAGCATGGACGGTGCAATACGCAAACATCAAGCACGCCAGAGTGTCCCTTGATAACCTCTTCGACTTCAGAGAGGTGCATTCTAATTTCCCAACGTTTAATGAGATCGTCATTGCGACCTATGTAGTGAAATTCACCATTACTTTTTCGAACAAAGAAATCGCCTGTGCGAACTTCAGACACCAGTGTTTTGGTTGGCAGGTAGCCGATCATCGTGCCGGGTCCACTATGAACTAGCTCACCCGTTGTCCCGTCGGCGACGTCTGCACCTCTGTCGTCAATCAACCGCAACTGAACTTCGGAGACGGGAAGACCGTGAGTATCGTCCTCAAGTCGGTTCTTTAGTATCAGAGACCTGAAAGTTTCCGTTTGACCATAGGTGCGATACACGTCCGCCTTTGGAAATAGATTTTTTAGATTTAAGCGTCCAGCCCTTGTCATAACTCCGCCAGAAATCGTGATAAACCGGACGGCTTCAAACTTTTCCTCTGCAGATGCGGTTCTCATAAGACTCGACCACAGAAGAGGTGTGCCAGAGATCCCGGTGATTTTTTCCTCTAAAAAGTTCTTTCGCAGTCGTGCGAGCGACGAGTTGCTCTGAACGATCAAAGTAGCGCCGGACATCCACCAAGACAAAACTTGATTGAAGCCGACATCGTGAGAAACGGGCAGCAGATTGAGAATTGTGTCTTCCGCGGCAATCTCAAAATCTCGTATTTCGCCCATCGCACGCTTGACGAGATCTGACTTCTCGAGCTGAACGATTTTTGGTGCGGCTGTTGTTCCAGACGTCAAAAGTAACCAGCCACAGTTTTTCGAGATTTGTTCATTCTTTCGCAGGCCTGTCGTACTGGAAAGTAGAACCACACGACCAAGCAGGCGATCGGAACCAAGACAATCGAGTACGATTGGGTTTTGAAAATCATAGTTCAATGATTTCAAGATTTCGCCAAAACCTGTCAGGTCGGCCTCGTGAATGAGCAAGTCGTGATCCGGAAGCGGCTGATGAATTTTTCCCAGCGTGGAAGCGATCTGGGACTTTTCAAGCGTAATACCGATGGCGTCGTTCGTTAAAAGGTGGGCGATTGCAAGAACGACTTGCGTGTTTCGCTGGCCAGCGATCACGGTTGGTCGATTGAGACCAAATGATGTCATCGATAAATTTTTGAAGACTTGTTCGGTCTCGCGCCAAGAAAAATCAAACTGGTCGTCTTTAATTGCCCGACGAGGCCCCGACGCAACGGCCAACTGATTCAGCTGAGCGCGCCAAGCATTCATTGCTGTCTCGAGCGAACGAAAGCCTCAATGGAATTCAAATTACCAAAATACGTCTCGTTAAGATCTTGCGATTCGACCGTAACGCCAAATTTTCGTTCGAGAAAATTCACGAGATTGAAAAGACCGATAGAGTCGAGCGCACCCGATTCAACAAGCGGAAAGTCGTCTGAAAAATCTGGCGGAAGCAGCCCTCGAAAAACCGGACTGGTTGCGAGAAACTCCCGTACCTCTTTTCGAATATCCATAGAATCTATGGTATTTATCGCCATAAACACTGGCAACCGATTTTCATAAACCGTGGGTCTTAAGTGCGAGTGAAACCGCCTCGTCCACTCGACTAGCCGTGCCGCTGGCAATGGTCCGCGGAGAGGATCCATACGGATCAACTATTTCGCCGTCTTGCGCTCCAGCGAGATCAGCCAGAGTATTCAAAATACCTGCGGCAGTGGCGCGGCGATCATAGCCACCTTCAAGGACAAAAAGCAGGCGGCCGGCGCAAATTTTTTCTGCCAGCTTTCTTACTCGAGCTGTCAGCGCTAGCTGGTCCAACGTGGAAAGTAGCATGCTGCCTTGGGGGTCGCGCCAATGTGTATCGAATCCCATCGAAACGAGAATCATGAAGGGTCTCACTTTTTCAATCGCGGGCACTGCAAACTTGTCGAACGCCCGAAGCCAGCTTGTGCCATCAGATCCAATAGGTAGAGCGAGATTGAAATTGTGTCCACGGCCTTGGCCGCTGCCCACTCTTTGGATCTCTCCGGTGGATGGCCATTCGTCTTGATGAAGAGAGATATAGGTCACTTCCGAACTATCGTAGAAAATATTTTCCGTTCCGTTACCATGGTGTACATCAAGGTCTAAGATGACCACAGGCTTGTGACTCAGCTTGGTAACGCGCTTCGCCGCTAGGGCGATATTGTTCACTGAGCAATAACCCTCGGAAAAATCTCGACCTGCGTGGTGTCCTGGCGGGCGAACCAAGGCGAAGCCATTTTGAATCTGACCTCGGGCGACCGCGAGGGCTATTTCCGAAGTGCCCACTGTGGCTTTGAAAACAGCCTCCTTGGCGAACGATCCGCCATAAGGAGACCAGCGAGAGCCCGACAGAAAGTCGGGTTGATCGAGTTTGCGAAACAGGGATTCCAAATGTGAGCGATCGTGAACTTCTGAAAGGTTCTTTAGCCAAACAGATTCAGAGCTGAAATCTTCGAATTCAAATTCCATCGGCCGCAGATTCAATTTTGTTTTAAACTGCACCGTTTCATTTGCTATAGCCAAAAGGCGAGACGGACTCTCGGAGTGCCCGAAGCGATCGTGTTGAACAAACGCATCGGCGACAAAAAATCCGGTGCTAGCGTCGTCTGAAAATGAGAACGACCTTTGAAGGTCTTGTTCAATTCGATTCATCGTGAACTATAGGCTAGATGATAAATTACTGGTGGAGAAGTGCGAAGTTGAATAGAATCGTGGCATGGATCCGCGTTACCCCATTCAGCCATGGCGCCCATTCTACGAAATCGCGGTTTCCTGGACTGTGATCGCAGTTTCAATGTGGCTTGTTCTGGGCGTTTCGTATTGGTTCTATCCACTGAGCTTCATTCTCATCGCCAACAGAATTCTCGCGCTGTCGCTGCTTTGCCACGAGGGCTTGCATCGAACACTTCATCCAAATGGTAAGTGGAATGATTTTCTGGGTCGTTATTTATGTGCTTTTCCGACCTCGATTTCATTTTCGAAATACCGTCGGCTTCATCAATTGCATCATTCCACAGTCGGGTCGGATCGCTGGGATCCGGATCGACATCTCTATCGAGATTTTCCAGTCGGAGCGTTTCGTTTTTTAACGAATCTTATGGCGCGAGTTTTGACGCTGAGGACCGCGTACGATTTTATCATGTACTACATGGAGTTCCCGGAGGCATTCAGCAAGAAGCGAGTAAGTGATGGTCATCTTTTTATTCTCAGCGATCGCAGCGACTTCATTCCCTTTCTTGTCTTTCACACAACAAGTTTGTCGTTGATCACATATTTTGGTGTTTGGCCGGAATTTCTTCTGCTCTACCTAGCGCCGTTGATGTTGCTTACTCAGCCGTATGTGATCTTGATTGGCGGGATTCAACATGGGCCAATGCGCATCGCCGCCGATGACGTCAGTCGCAATGTCATCGGATCGCGTCTGTATATGTGGCTTTTGCTACCGATTGATATCAATTTTCACGCTGCCCATCACTTGGATGCGCACGTACCGCATTATTGGTTGAAGAAGAAATCAGATGACCTTGCGAAAGAGGGCCACGCGTTATGGACCGAAAGCTACTTACAAACCATGCGCTCACTTTTTCGAAGTACCTAGTAAAGTACTACCTTCCTGCAGTGGTTGCCATTTTTCTAATACTTGAGACGGGCTTGCGCCTGTCCCACATTTTTCAGCCCAGTCAGGCCTCGGCCTCTCAAGTGGTGACGGACACCTACCATCGGATCCTTTTGGTTTCAGATTCGATTCTTGGAACCATGACGGACACGAAAGACGCGGCCGGTAAGTTTGTTCAGAAGATGACCTCAATCTATAAAGACAAGGTGTCAATTGCTGAACTT
>JAXMMN010000588.1:0-4545 GCA_034366485.1 Bdellovibrionales bacterium | reverse complement strand
TTTTCTTTGAAAGTTCAAAGATCGTCGCAACGGCTTCGTCGCTCGACTTTTCTCCACGAATGACTTCCACCAACGGCATTTTATGAACTGGATTAAAGAAGTGCATGCCAACGAAGTTTTCTGGATGCGGATGGCCCTTCGCCATTTCCGTCACCGAAAGAGAAGACGTGTTGGTTGCAATGATGCAATCGGGACGACAATTCGCCGCCGTTTCGCCGATCACTTTCTTCTTGATATTCATGTCTTCAACGATCGCTTCGACGACAACGTCCAATTGCTTGAAGCCAGCGAAGTCTAAGCCGCCCGTGACTTTTGCCATCTTGCGGTTGAATTCATAACGATCAATTTTTTTACGCTTTACCAATTTATCCCAAAGATCGCGAGCGTGACGAAGCCCCAAAGCAACTGCTGGATAATTGATGTCCTTCATTCGAACATCAATCCCCTTATCGGCCGCAACGTAGGCGATCCCGCCGCCCATCGTTCCTGCGCCAAGGACGCCGAGCGATTTAACTGGACGCGCCTTCACGTCGCCAGAAACACCCGTCTTCTTTTTTACGGACTCCATCAAAAAGAACACATTGATCAGGTTCTTAGAGACGTCGGTCACGGCGACTTCGCAGAAACCTTCCATTTCGATTTTGAGTGCGGCCGTCTGGTCCGACATTCCGTAGGTTTTCTCGACAACTTCAATGGCCTTGATCGGCGCAGGATAGTGACCCGAAGTTTCTTTCAGAGTCCCTTTTTTCCACTGACCAAAAACAAACATTCTCGCAGGCAATAGTTCCATTGCCGCCATCACAGCGCCTTTGGGTTGATACTGCTTGCGGCGTTTTCCCTTGCTCGCCACCTGCCGCGCAAACTCAAGTGCGCGCTTTTCCAAAAGTGACGGATGCATAACTTGATCGACAAGCCCTAGCTTTTCCGCCTTGCGAGCATCAACTGCACCACCTTTTACAATGATATCGAGCGCTGCTTGATACCCAATCACTCGAGGAAGTCTTACGCAGCCGCCAAACCCAGGAATGATTCCAAGTTTCACTTCGGGAAGACCAATTTTCGTCGACGGGTCGTCGGTGGCAAATCGATAGTCACAAGCCAAGATCATCTCACAACCACCCCCCATACACGCACCGTTGACGGCCGCGATCACAGGGATTTTAAGTTGCTCAATCATACCGAAGATTTCATGGGCTTTCGTGATCGCCGATTTAAAGTCATCGACCTTCTTCATCGCTCGGATTTCGTCAATGTCCGCACCGGCAATAAAGATCGACGATTTTCGGGAGACAATGACCGCTGCCTTATAAGGACCGCGGCCAACTTCCTCTAGGACTTCTTTGAAGCGAACCATAACGGGTGTCGAAAATTTGTTGGCCTTCTCGCCGACCAAATCGAACTCGATCAGGGCCACATCATCTTTTGGTACGATACGAATAGACTCTTGAATGCTCATGCTGTCGGTTCCTTGTCGCTTTGAATCTTGCTCGTGTGAAATTTCCATTTTTTAATTTTGCCTTTAAACTTTTTTCGAACGGTTTTTTTAGGCTTCGTTCTGAAGAATCATCGCGCCACCTTGACCACCACCAATACACAACGTCGCTAGACCAAACTCTTTTCCGCCGCGTTTCAACTGCTTCATCAGCGTCAAAACAAGGCGTGTTCCTGTTGCTCCCACAGGATGTCCGAGAGCGATGGCGCCGCCGTTAACGTTCAGTTTTGTGAAATCGACTTTTCCAACCGCTTTTGGTAGGTCAAGTTTTTCTCTGGCAAACTTGTCGCTTTCCATCGCCGCGGTACAAGCAAGCACCTGAGCCGCGAAAGCTTCGTTGAGTTCAATGCAATCGAGATCAGAAAAATCCAAGCCCGCGCGGCGAAGTGCGATCGGTGTTGCGTACACAGGACCAAGCCCCATTCGCTCCGGTTCCAAACCCGCAAACGCGTAGGACAAAACTCGCGCGAGCGGCTTTAAACCAAGCTTTTCTGCCTTTTCGCGGCTCATCACCAAAACCATCGCAGCGCCGTCCGTAATTGGGCAGGCATTCCCAGCTGTCACAGTGCCAGTTTTTCGATCAAAGATAGGCTTTAGTTTTCCGAGTGCTTCCATCGACTGGCCGTCACGGGGGCCGATATCTTGCTCAACTACTTCTTTAAAGTTTGGCGGTAAGTATACAGGAGTAATCTCTTCAGCCATCACACCACTCTTCATTGCAGCGACGGCGCGTTGGTGTGACTGAAGTGCAAACTTGTCTTGGTCTTCGCGTGAAAGATTCCACTCTTTCGCCAAAAGTTCTGCCGTCTCACCCATGTTTTTACCAACAAAAGGATCCGTAAGACCTTCGACAATTGCGATCCGCGGTTTGTAAGGTGCGCGCGCCATCGGGCTCGTCGTTAATAGTCCCATGATCGACTTCACGTCAGCACCAACTAGCCCTGCGATTGCGCCCAACTGCTGAACTGGCGAGCGCGCAGCGCCCAGCCCCGCAATCGCTTTGGTCACTTCGTTCGAGTAAATCAACGGCATTTGCGACATGCTCTCGGTTCCACCCGCAACAACGACTTCTGCCATGCCGGCTTTGATTTTATCAAAACCCGTGGCGATACTTTCCATCGCCGAAGCGCAATTGCGATGCACCGTGTGCGCCGAAACTCGCTGCGGAACGCCGGCTCCCAGCGCCACGACACGCCCAATGTTAACGGCATCCGACGGGCTTCCCGTGTTTCCGATGATCACTTCATCAACTAGGTTTGGATCAAAGTTGGTTCGCGCGAAGAGTTCGCGGAGAGCAATTCGCCCAAGTTCTGCCGGGTGCACGGTTTTCAATTTCGTGTCGGCTTTTGCAAATGGAGTTCTCAATCCATCCACAATGACGACGTCGCGCGGGCTTTTCGGTTGAACGGATTTATTTGACATAAGTGACTCCTTCGAGCTTTTCCAACGTTGCAGGCATAAACATTCGAAATTCCTTCAGAATTATTGTCAAAGAAAAGATATCAAGTGGCACCAAATGTTTTCAAAATTCGGACAACCAACAGATTGATTTGTCAGCTTGCGCCTCGATTTGACTTGGGAAGAGACGCTTCTTAGTCTCAAGGACACTCACTTCCTGCACAACGCAGGGCCGCATTTCGTAACAGCAACTGCGTAATAGCAACTGACAATCAGCAACGGAAAGACAGCTTAATCAATGACATCAGATAAGCCCCCACAAAAGCCAGCCGCCAAGTCCCCTAGCCAAAGCGAAAAAAACCAACTCGAGCGCGATGCACTCGACTATCACCAACGGCCGACCCCGGGAAAAGTCGAGGTCATTTCAAGTAAGCCCGTCTCTACGGATCGAGCCCTGTCACTGGCCTACTCACCTGGCGTCGCGGCACCTTGCAAAGAAATCGCGAAGGATCCGGAGAAAGTTTACGAATACACGACGAAGGGAAATCTTGTCGCTGTCATCACAAACGGAACGGCCGTCCTCGGCCTCGGCGATATTGGTCCTTTGGCCGGCAAGCCGGTCATGGAGGGAAAAGGCGTCCTCTTTAAAACCTTCGCCAATATCAATGTCTTCGATCTTGAGCTCGACACGAAATCGGTCGACGAATTCTGTGCGGCCGTCAAAGCGCTCGAACCAACATTTGGTGGAATCAACTTAGAAGATATCAAGGCGCCAGAGTGTTTTGAAATTGAAGAGCGTTTGAAACGCGAAATGAAAATCCCGGTCTTTCATGACGATCAACACGGAACAGCGATCATCTCGGGCGCAGCACTTTTGAACGCCTGCGAAGTCACCGGACGCAAAATGAGCGAAATCAAGCTCGTGATGAATGGCGCTGGTGCTGCTTCGATTTCCTGCGGCCGTATTTTCATGGCTCTCGGCGTGAAACCGCAAAACATACTCATGTGCGACTCGAAAGGCGTTGTCTATAAAGGCCGAAAAGAAGGCATGAACAAATACAAAGAGCAATTCGCTGTCGAGACTTCGGCAAGAACATTGCTCGATGCCCTCAAAGGCGCCGATGTGTTTGTGGGACTTTCTGTTGCTGGTGCGATGACCGAGGAGATGCTAAAAGTCATGGCCGATCGCCCAATCGTTTTTGCGATGGCAAACCCCGATCCCGAGATTGATCCGCCGACCGCGAAAGCCATTCGCCCCGACTGCATCATTGCGACAGGTCGATCGGATTATCCCAACCAAGTGAATAACGTTCTTGGTTTCCCTTCCATTTTCCGTGGCGCACTGGATGTTCGCGCAACACAGATCAATGAAGAAATGAAACTCGCTGCCGTCCATGCTCTCGCGGCGCTTGCAAAAGAAGAAGTACCAGAAAAAGTCTCCGCTGCTTACGGCGGACAAAGCTTCAGTTTCGGTCCAGAGTATTTGATTCCAAAACCATTCGATCCGCGTGTGCTTCTTTGGGTGACGCCCGCTGTTGCGAAAGCAGCGATGGATACCGGAGTCGCCAAGTACCCCATCACTGACTTCCAAGCTTATCGCGATCGCCTCGAGGCCCTTCAAGGAGCGCGCACGGGTTTTGTTCGCTCGGTCATGC
>JAXMMN010000587.1:0-6018 GCA_034366485.1 Bdellovibrionales bacterium | reverse complement strand
GTCAGTGTTGATAACCGCAGCCGGCGTTCCCGAGATTCGCGTCGTCATCACGATGTCTTCGGGCGTGGCTGTGACCACTGCATTTTTATAGGCGTCATCTACCCCTGCCTCGCGACTGGCAATAAAGCGAGTGCCGACGTGGACACCACTCGCCCCAAGCGCTAGCGCCGCCAGCATTTGCGATCCATGCGCGACACCACCGGCCATGATGACTGGAATTTTCATTTCTCGCGCCAACCAAGGCACTAGCACGAGCGGAGAAATCGGCCCCGCGTGCCCACCGGCACCAGTGCCGACCGCCACGAGCCCATCGGCACCAAGATCCGCAACCTTTTTTGCATGCTCGAGATTTGTGACATCACAATAAACCTTTGCGCCATTTTTGTGAGCTTCGCGAATAACGGACGCCGGACTTCCAAGAGACGTGATGAAAAGTTCAACGCCATGATCAAGCGCAATCCGAATGTCTTCCGCTTGCCGAGTGTTGGACTTGTTGACGATCACGTTGACGCCAATGGGCTTCTTCGTCCGCTTCTTCATTTCGACCAAGGCTTCACGATACTTTTCGATCGGGCGATAATTAAGGGCTGGAAAAGTACCTATCGCGCCGGCTTCTGAGATCGCAACGACCATGTCGACATTTGAGACCAGAAACATCGGAGCACCAATGATCGGAAAGGTAATCCCCAGCTGATCAGTCATTTGAGTTTTAATTGTGGCTAACGGTGTGGACTGCGACATAACGGGCCTCTCATCCTAAAATTCCTGCACGGTGCTTAAGGTCCAGTGTTGCAGAGAATGGGGGGACCGAGCTAGTTTGTCGAACATCATGAAGTGCAATGTGTCGAAAACCGGTCAAGTCGTTCGCCTCCTTTTGGGCACCCTACTTACAGCGTGGGCTTTTGCCGGCGGCCCCGCCTGGACATGGGTCGGGGTTGCACTTGCCGCGACCGGCGCTTGGCGCCTTTGCCCCGTCTATATGGCTCTTGGAATTCGACCGCACGGAATCGAAGCAAAACGCCACCAGGACTCGTGATTCTCCTCAGTTTTTCCGAAAACTGAAGTAGAGAATTATGGCAAAGATTTTATTGGTCGATGACGACCGCGATTTTTTAGATGTCGCTTCAAAGCTTTTGGCATTCGCCAAAATCGATGTCGTGCTTTGCACAGGTGCAATGGAAGCGATTGAACGGGCTCGCGAACTCGAATTTGACGTGGTCATCACCGATGCCAATATGACGCCTCACTCTGGCTACGACCTCATTCGAACTATTAAACAAATTCCTTCTTACGATTTAATTCCAATTGCCATGATCACCGGTCGAAGAGAAAAACGCGATGTCGAGCGAGCACTCGCTGTCGGCGCGCAAGACTACATTGTGAAACCCATCGACCCCGAGCGTTTCATAAAAAAAGTAACTGAACTGATTTTTCAAAGTGAACAAGCTCGGAAAGCTGCGCGATTTGGTGAGGTTCAGCTAGAGGAAATCGCCAAGTGTTCTGTCGCAGTGGTTGTCACTGGTATTTCTGAATCGGGCGTTCTTATAGATTCTGATCACAAACTCCTTGAAGGGACCGTGCTAAATCTTGACGCCGAAATATTCGATCGAATCGGCGTCCCCCGCCCTCAGGCAAAGGTAAAAAGCTGCACTCCAGGATCGGTCGAGAAAACATTTGAAGTTCGCGCCAGTTTTCACGCCCTGGACGACCGCAGTCTTGGCAAGATCCGCCAATTTGTCCAAGCGAAAGCCGGCCAGGCCAAAAGAGGACCCAAAGTCGCATGAACGTTTTAACTGCACGAGGAAAAGACGATGCACATCTTGCTTGCTGAAGACGATCCTTCCGTGTCGATCGTCATTCAAATCAGTCTTGAAAAAATCGGCGGCCACACCGTCGAGCTCGTTGGCGATGGCGCTGCCGCCGTTAGCATGGCGACAAGGCAGGCGTTTGATCTCATTATTCTAGATGGCATGATGCCTATCAAATCAGGTCTGCAAGCGGCGGCTGAAATTCGACAAGCCGGCATTGTGACGACTCCAATAATTTTTCTCAGTGCAAAGAACGACGAACGAGATATCAAAGCTTTTCTTGGGTTAGCGACTGGCTTTATTCCGAAGCCATTCGAACCAACAGAGATCTGCGCTCGAATTGATGCGATCTTGAACAGTCATTCGCAGGGGGCTGGTTGACCACTATTCGTACGCAGCTAAATCTTCTCACAGCAGTTGTCATCGGCGGATCTGGATTCGCCGGCTACAAAGCTTATGAAACACGCCGGGAAGTCGACGCGTACGATCGAGCTATGAACGAATCGATGGAAACAAGGTCAGTCTTGCTTCTGATGGAAGACCTTCCCTATCACGACGACACGTTCCGCCGTTTGCAACTTGAACGCGATCGCTTGAAAGAGGATGACCGACGAAAAGCTTTTGGTGCGGCTGTTACAACCTACGCGACAAAAAACCGAACCGAACTTCGACGCTCAATTCGGCGGGCGCTCAAGGTCGAGGCAAATCATTACGACAGAAATCGCGGTCGACGCGGCGAAATCGAAGCTCGCTTCGAAAAGCTGATGATGCTCTCGACTGGAATTCTTGGTCTTGGTTTGTTTCTCATTGTTCTCACTATTCACGCGCGCATCTTCAAGGCCATCAATCGACTTTCGCGAAGAATGCTGGATTTCCTCGTTGATCGGTATAGCTTTCAGTTTTCGCAACCTGATCAAACCGAACTTGGGGACTTGCAACGAACATTCAACTCGCTTGCACAAAAAGTCATTAATACGACAGACGAACTTAAGCGCCTAGACCAGGCGAAGTCTGAATTTCTTTCGATCGCAAGCCACGAGCTTCGAACACCGATGACTTCGATCAAAGGCAGCCTCTCGCTGCTCGCAAGTGGCGTTGTTGGCCAATTGGATGTCGGCAGCTTAAGACTGATTAAAATTGCCGAAGGTGAAACCGATCGACTGATTCGTCTGATTAACGATCTTCTCGACCTCGCAAAAATTGAATCTGGCGGACTACCGCTGAACCTCAATTGGGTCCAATGGGACGAGTTCTGCGGAAAAACATTAGAAGGTCTCTCGGGCCTAGCGATGAAAGCGGACGTCCGCCTTGAACTGGTATCGATCCCTTCGATCGAAGTCAGTATTGATCGCGATCGAATGCAACAGGTGTTAACGAATCTTGTTTCGAACGCAATTAAGTTTAGTCCGAAAGGGAGCTCCGTTCGCGTCACCATTAGTCGTGCAAAAACCGGAGACCTCGTGGTAGCCGTGGCCGATCAAGGGCCAGGAATTGCCGCAGAAGACCAGCAGCTAATCTTCGAAAAGTTTCGACAAGGTGCCACGGCCTCAAACCCCCTCGTTAAGGGGACTGGTCTCGGTCTTGCGATCGCTAAAGCCTTGGTCGCCGAACACGGCGGATCGATTGGCGTTGAAAGTACGATCGGAAAAGGATCGAGCTTTTGGTTTACTCTTCCAAAATGGCGAGAAAATGAGATGGCGAGGGTTGCGTGAGTATTCATGACGTCCTAGCGGAGCTTCGCAAAACGTATCTTGAAGCGTTGCCTGCGCGCGCTGATGGAATCGAAAAACTTCTCAATGAAGGCAAATACAATGAAGTCGAAACAGAGTTCCATAAGCTAAAAGGAACTGGTAAAACGTATGGCCTCCCAGAAGTCAGTCAGGTCGGCGAAGTCGCCGAGCGGCTGGTGGAGCACGGTTCAACATCAGCCGAAGAGTCTGTCCCAGCTGCTATCAAAGTCTTACGCAAGATTACGACATCCCGCGCTGAAGGAAAGCCTCTTGATCTCGAGAAAGACGCTGATTTTCTGTACCTCGCCGAGCTTGCCCGGGAAATTCACGAAACCACGGCCGGTCGAACCAAAAGATGACCAGAGATGCCCTTGGCAGATGGGCGTCTTCTCTCCTAAGATAGTCCAATGACTCTGAATACCTCTTTGTCCTCGACGTCCCTCGAAGATCTGAAGTCGGCCTTGGCCACAGATCGAGTGCTCACTGACCAAGCCTCGCTTCAGCATTACGGCCGCGATTGGACACGACATTTCGACATTCGCCCATCTGCGATTGCGTTTCCCGTAAAAGCTGACGAAGTGGTTCGTCTTGTTCAATGGGCGAGAAAGAACAAAGTGGGTTTGGTGCCATCGGGTGGTCGCACTGGGCTCAGCGGTGGCGCATGCGCTTTGAACGGCGAAGTCGTCGTCAGCTTTGAAAGAATGAATCGAATTCTCGATTACAATGAGCTCGACCGAACCGTTCGCGTGCAACCAGGCGTGGTCACTGAGGCCTTGCAGAATTTCGCAAAAGCCAATGATGCCTATTACCCGGTCGACTTTGCGGCTCGAGGCTCAAGTCACATCGGCGGAAACATTGCGACCAATGCCGGGGGCGTAAAGGTGTTGCGCTATGGTTTGACGCGTGACTGGATCGCAGGCCTCACCGTAGTCACAGGCACCGGTGAACTTCTTGAATTGAACAAAGGCCTCGTAAAAAATGCGACTGGATTCGATTTGCGACATCTTTTCATCGGCTCGGAAGGATCACTTGGGTTTGTCGTGGAAGCGCTGGTTCGCCTAACTTCGCCACCCAAGCCTCTAACGGTCATGATTCTTGGGCTTTCGGATTTAGAATCCGTCATGAAAGTGTTCAATCGATTTCGTACAAAGCTTCCGCTTACAGCCTTCGAGTTCTTTTCCGACATCGCTCTTCGCACCGTGGTTGAACACACTCATCTCGCAAAGCCACTAGGTACCGACTGCCCAAATTATCTTTTGATCGAAGTGGAAAACACTGATGCCTCGACAGAAGCCGCGATCCTAGAGTCCTTTGAACATTGCCTAGAAGCAGGCTGGGTTCTTGATGGCGCGATCGCGCAATCCGACGCGCAAGCGCGAGACTTCTGGCGTTTACGAGAAGACATCTCCGAGGCGACGGCACCGTTTACTCCCTATAAAAACGATGTATCTGTGACTGTTGCGAAAGTTCCAGAGTTTTTGGCAAAAACAGATGCCGTGCTGAAAAAGGGCTATCCCGATTTTCAAGTCGTTTGGTTTGGTCACATTGGTGACGGCAACATGCACATCAACATCTTGAAGCCTGACGGCATGGATCGGTCCGAGTTCTTAAAGCGTTGCAAAGGTGTCAACACCGAACTCTTTAAAATCATCTCGGATCTCGGCGGGTCGATTTCGGCCGAACACGGTGTTGGGCTTGTAAAAAGAGAAGACTTATCGAGCACGCGATCAGTTGCTGAAATTCAAATCATGCGACAGATGAAGAGCGTCTTTGATCCAGATGGAATTATGAATCCAGGGAAAATGCTGACATGACCGAAGAACTCCAACCTCGAATCCTCCTTGTCGATGACGAACCCGACATCCTTGACGTTCTTTCCGATCAGCTACGTGGCTTAGCAATTGAAATTGACGGCTTTAAAATTCCACTTAGTTTCGAAACAGCTGCCAATGGATTGATCGCGCTGCAGCTTTTGAAGGAATCTCGCTTCGATGTGGTCGTGTCAGACATTCGAATGCCAGCTTTGGATGGACTAGAGCTGGTCACGCAATTGCAAAAAATCGAACCGTCAACAAAGGTCATTTTGTTTTCAGGTCATGCGGACAAGGCGATCGCCATTCGCGCCATCCGACTTGGGGTGTTCGATTTAATAGAAAAGCCGTGGCACAGCGAGCAAATCCGCGATGCCGTGAAGGCCGCAGCTGAACTTGGATATCGCCGTCGGATTTCTGAAATTGAATTTGAAAAAAAAATGGCCCGTTACGCCGCATCCATGCCGGCCGATCGCTACGATCAATTACGAAATGCGCTTCGTGCAATTATGTTGAACGACACTTCTGGGAAAAATAAAAAGTCTGAATAGCAGCTAGCTTAGGCAGCGCGCTTTGAGGATTTTTTCGCTTTACTGGATTTCTTCGCGCTCTTCCCCACCGGCTTCGTCAAAAGGTTTTGAAGTGAAGACGTTGTCGTGTTTTCGATCA
>JAXMMN010000586.1:0-1754 GCA_034366485.1 Bdellovibrionales bacterium | reverse complement strand
AGAAGGCTGCAAAAGAACGTGCGGCTGAAATCTTGGACGAAGTGAAAAAAGGGAAACGATCTTTTGAAGAGTATGTCGGGCTTTATACGGACGATGTTCTTTCAAAGAAAACTGGTGGCGATGTCGGTTGGCAAACGGCTCTGACGCTGGTTCCTAGCTACTACAATACTGCACTGGCGATGAAGACGAACGAAGTTAAAGGACTCATTGAAACTCAGTATGGGTTTCACATCGTTAAGAAAACAGGACAGCGCTCCTATCAGGAAGCGAACAAGCGGACGATTCGAGCTGCTGTGTTTGATAACAAACGTCGCGCGCTGTTTGACGCTTACTTTGCTCAGCTGAAAAAGCAGTATCCAACCAAAGTGAACAAAGACAAAATCAAGTAATGAAGTTTGTGCTAGGGAATATAAGTCCGCTGACTTTTATATTACAGACGCCGCGAAAGCGGCGTTTGCCGTTTTCGCTAGCGCCAAATCTTCCGCTTCTCGTTGCCGGAATCGCGTTTTTTCTTTTTCTATCGACCGGCTGTACGCAGCGTGAATCGCGATTGGTCAACCGAACGGTCGTCGAAGTCAACGGCACCGCGATTACGACAAAGACGTTCGCCGAACGCTTGGCAAGACACCTCAGAAACCGCGATCCACTGACCGTCAAAGACCCGCAGATTTTAGAACGGGCTAAAAACGATCTGGCCGACGCGCTGGTTTTACAGCTCATCGCCGAGCAATGGGCTGCCAAGAATGGCATTTCACTTTCAAAGGAAGATGTCGATCGCCGTATTTCAGAAGTGCGCGCAGAGTACGCGGACGAACTCGCATTTCGAAAAATGCTCGCCGACGAGAACATCTCGATGGAAATCTGGCGCGAAGAACTTCAACAGAGCCTACTTCGAAAGCGAGTCTACGAAAAAGTCACTGGCGCCGCTGCGGAACCCAATGAGGCAGAGATCAAGGCGCTTTACGAGGCGGGGAAAAAGGACTTCCAACGGCCGGCCCGCATTCGCCTTCGCCAAGTTGTTTTGGAAAAAGAGGAAGATGCAAAGCGCGTGTTCGAAGAGATCCAAAAGGGTCGCGAAATCGGTCCACTTGCGAAACAGTTTTCTATCATGCCCGAAGCCGCAGAAGAGGGCGATACGGGCTGGATTGAAAAGGGTATTTTAGAGGTTTTTGACCAGGCGTTTAAACTGGGCGTCGGGGGCAAAAGCAAGATCGTGAAGAGTGCCTACGGTTGGCACATCTACCAGGTCATCGGCAAAGAGCCTGAGCGCAAATTGACGCTTGAACAAGCGCGCCCATCGCTTGTGAGAGATCTCAAGGAGCGCCGCGCCCAAAGTGATTTTGCTCGTTGGTTAGAAGGGCAAATTCGGATCTCGACCGTTAAGCGAGACGACGCTATTCTCAAGTCGATTTCTCTGTCGACGCGCACGGATTAAATGTTAGCTTGCAGGTCGGCACGAGTTGGCAAATCTGATCGGTAAATCAGTGCCTGGAGGACCTATGGGAAAATTAAGCATTTGGCGTGGTTCTATCGCGACAGGACTAGCAACTGGATTGGCAACGTTGCTTTTCACATTGCCAGCTGTCAGCGCCGAAGTTGTCGACAGTATCCTTGCGATCGTCAATGACGAGATTGTCACTCAAAGTGACGTTGCAGATTTTGAAAATCGCCTAAAAACAGGCGGCCTCGTCGATGACCAGCTTGTACCAGATGAAACTGTTCGCCAGTCATTGTTGAAAGACCGGGAACTTCTG
>JAXMMN010000585.1:0-1574 GCA_034366485.1 Bdellovibrionales bacterium | reverse complement strand
TAGAATGTTGAGCTCACCACGGTAACCAGGGACGAAGATTTCTTCGACCTCAGCTTCCGCCAGAAGTTTTTTTTCTGGCGTTACCAGTGTGAGTTTCAAAGTTTTATCAGTCGCTGCCATAACAGCCGCCATCCTTCATTCAAAGTTCAATTAAAGTCGTTTCGACTTCTCGATTGCGTCCTCGATCGTTCCAACCAAGTAGAACGCCTGCTCTGGAAGCGCATCGTGCTTGCCGTCGAGAATTTCGCGGAATCCACGAACAGTGTCTTTGATTTCAACGTATTTACCTGGTGTTCCAGTGAACTGCTCGGCAACGAAGAACGGCTGCGACAAGAAGCGCTGTACTTTACGAGCGCGGCTAACAACCGTTTTATCTTCTTCTGACAATTCGTCCATACCGAGGATCGCAATGATGTCTTGCAATTCGCGGTAGCGCTGAAGAAGTGCCTGAACGTCACGTGCTGTGCGGTAGTGCTCTTCACCAACAACCAATGGATCAAGGATACGAGATGTCGATTGCAGTGGATGAACCGCTGGGAAGATCGCCATCGCCGCGATATCGCGATCCAAGTTCGTTGTCGCATCCAAATGGGCAAACGTCGTTGCAGGAGCTGGATCTGTGTAGTCATCCGCTGGAACGTAAACCGCTTGAACCGAAGTGATCGAACCTTTTTTCGTCGAAGTGATGCGCTCTTGAAGAGCACCCATGTCCGTCGCAAGTGTTGGCTGATATCCGACCGCAGAAGGAATACGACCAAGAAGTGCCGAAACCTCGGCGCCCGCTTGTGTGAAACGGAAAATGTTATCGACGAAGAACAGAACGTCCTGGCCGGCTTCGTCACGGAAGTATTCCGCAACTGTGAGACCAGTCAAAGCAACGCGCGCACGTGCTCCAGGTGGCTCGTTCATCTGACCGAAGACAAGTGCTGTCTTCTTGATAACGCCCGACTCTTTCATCTCCATCCAGAGATCGTTACCTTCACGAGTTCGTTCTCCGACACCCGCGAAAACCGAGTAACCACCGTGCTGAGTCGCAATATTGTTGATCAGCTCTTGAATCAAAACTGTTTTACCAACACCGGCTCCACCGAAGAGACCGATTTTTCCGCCCTTAACGTAAGGAGCGAGAAGATCGACAACTTTGATACCCGTGACGAGCATTTCTGCTTTTGTCGACTGGTCTTCGAACTTTGGTGCTGGGCGATGGATTTCCCAAGAAACCTTTTCGCCGATTGGTCCTGCTTCGTCGATTGGTTCGCCAATGACGTTCAAGATGCGTCCGAGAACTGCATCGCCAACCGGTGTTGTGATCATTTTTCCAGTGTTCATTACTTTTTGGCCGCGAACCAAACCATCCGTTGAATCCATCGCGATCGTGCGGCACGAGCGATCACCCAAATGTTGAGCGACTTCTAGCACGAGATTGTTCTCGCGAGCGTCGATCGACTTATTCGTCAAACGAAGTGCCGTGTTGATGGCTGGGAGGTCTCCCGTTGGGAAGTCGACGTCAACAACCGGACCCATAATTTGGCTAACAATTCCCATTTCCATATTCTCTCCTCAGGCTTTCAAAG
>JAXMMN010000584.1:0-2799 GCA_034366485.1 Bdellovibrionales bacterium | reverse complement strand
CTCAAATTGAGAAAGTCCACGGAAGAACAGGGTTTTTTGTTTCTTGCGGCCGATACTGTGGTGGTCTTGGGTGACCAGATCCTAGGCAAGCCAAAAGACGAGAATGAAGCTCGATCATTTCTTCGACGGCTGTCCGGCCATTCTCACAGCGTCATTACCGCCATTAGTCTAGTGGATGGAGTGTCAGGAAAAGAGACACAGTCCCATGCAATTACCGAAGTGAAGTTCCGAGTTCTTTCGGATGAGGAAATCAATGACTACATTCAAACGGGCGAACCATTCGATAAAGCGGGCGGCTATGGTATTCAAGGTGCGGCTGCCAAATTTATCGAACGGTTAGACGGTCCTTACGACAATGTGGTGGGTTTACCGATGGCGGAAGTGCGTGCGGCACTGGCGCAACTGGGTCTTGAAGTTGAAAAACGAATTTCCCCAATCGCCGACAACTTGAAACTTCTGCGAGAAAAGATTCCATCAGCGAAAGTCGAACTAATTGCGGTTTCCAAAACAAAGCCTGCGACCGACGTGATCGAGGCCTGGAAGGCGGGACAAAGACATTTCGGAGAAAACTATGCGCAAGAGGCGATCGAAAAGATCGGCGATGTTCAAGAGCTGATTCGTTCGGTCGATGGAAACGCGCAACGGATCACGTGGCACTTCATCGGAACGCTTCAGTCTAAAAAAGTGAAATCGATTGTTGGCTACTTTGACTTTATTCACTCAGTCGATCGACTTAGTCTCGCAGAGGAAATCTCTAAGCGCGCCGTCGCTAAAAATCTCGTACAAAAGATTTTACTGCAGTTGAACTTTGGCGACGAGGCGACGAAATCGGGAGCATCTGTAACTGAGTTCTCTGAACTCGCTGAAAAGGTTTCCATTCTTCCGGGTGTACAGCTTTGTGGCCTGATGGCGCTTCCGCCTCTACAAGATTCTCCCGCGGCCTCACGCACCCAGTTCGCCGAGATCAGAAAAATCTTCGAAGCCACGCGAGAAAAATTGCGTGTCGAAAAAGGCCCAGTGATTGCCGACAAGTTCTGCGAGCTATCGATGGGCACTACCGGTGATTTTGAGCAAGCGATTGCCGAAGGCGCGACCATGATTCGCGTCGGCACGGCAATATTTGGCGAGCGGACGTAAGCTAACGCCACGCAGGTTTGAAGAGTTCGTTTGCGCCAATGGTGTCATTGGCTCATGATAATCTAATGGCAAACGATGTGGTTCCAGGGCCTCCGCGGGAATGGCGAAAAATCGGTTTCATTGGCACGGGTCACATGGGTCAAGCACTGATCCAAGCGCTTGTCGAGGGTGGAAGAGTATCGCCGGGCAAAGTGTTTGCGACCAATCGCTCTGCTGGAAAACTAAAAAAGGTCCAAGATCTTTTTGGGATCACGCCTCTTGCGACCAACGAAGAGCTGATCGACAAATGTGAAATAGTGATCATTGCGGTGAAGCCGCAAGACCTCACCTCGGTGATTGAACCGATTGCGAGTACTTTTCTGCCATCGCACATCGTACTTTCCCTAGCTGCGGGCTTCTCGCTTCGCTCTCTACAAAAAATTATTCCTCAAGTTAAAGCGCTGATTCGCGTGATGCCCAATACGCCAGCGACGATCCGCAAAGCAGTGGTTGGATATAGTTTGGGACCTGAGGCTTCGACTTATGGACCGATGGTGGAAGACTTGCTTTCTCCCCTCGGACTGGTGGTACCGGCACCTGAGGGCGAACTTTTTGAATCCCTCACGGTCGGCTGCGGCAGCGGGCCGGGCTTTGTTTTTGAATTGATGCAGTACTGGCAGGAGTGGATCGAAGAGCATGGTTTTGAACCTGAGATCGCTCGACAGATGGTCGTTCAGACTTTTCTTGGTGCAGCTGAACTTGCTGCTCATGCAAAGGACACCCCGCTGCATGATCTTCAAGATCGTGTGGTTTCTAAAAAGGGTGTGACCGCTGCTGGACTTCAGTCCATGCGAGAACTCGAAATCGAACGTGCGCTTCGCTATAGCTTCGAGAAAGCCGTGCTTCGCGATCAAGAAATTTCACGCGGCACCGCTCGAGACTGATATTGTCGCTGAGGTCTCCGACCTCAGCTGCGCTTCGCTGATTCTTTTTGCGATCTAGACCAAGGGCCGTTGTCGAAGGTCCAGACAATCTTCTATTCTTAAGAAGTCTGATCCCAAGGAGGGAATCGTGAGAATTGCGCCTATCGATATCGCCCACAAGAATTTTAATCGTAAAGTCATGGGCCTTGATCCAGATGAAGTGGCGTCGTTTCTGCGCGACATCGCTGTTCCAATGGAAGAGCTAGTTCGCGAGCGAAACGCTCTTAAAGAGGGTGTTCGGCAAAAAGAAATTCAGTTGATCGAATACAAAGAGCGCGACGAAACCTTGAAAGCGACGCTCGCGACCGCGACGAAAATGTGTGAACAAATTCGTCACGACGCCGAACGTGAGGCAAAACTGATTGTGAACGATGCCTCGCAAAAAGCCGAAATGGTGATGCGTGATGGGCGCGATCAGCTGAAGCGAATGTACCAAGAAATTGCGGACGTAAAAAAACTTCGTATGCAGTTTGAAGTGAACTTGCGAGCAATCTGTCAGGCGCACATGCAGATGATCGAGTCTGGGCATGTGGCGCTTCCAGATCCGCAAATCAACTTGGCTCATGCGGCGACAGTGACGTCGGCCGTTCAGGCAACCAACGCAGCGATTGCACATGCCACTTCGCAGTCCGCGGCCCAGGCGGCGGCGCACGCAGTTCAACAGAACCAAACAACAGCAGCGCCTCAACCGACAGCTCAG
>JAXMMN010000583.1:0-8418 GCA_034366485.1 Bdellovibrionales bacterium | reverse complement strand
AAGTCACCGAGATGGGTTTTAATGGTCACTTAGAACCTGGTGACATAAGTCGGGACACAATCAGCCATCAAAATTTAAATAAAAAAGCCAGACCCTGAGGTCTGGCTTTTTCACTTTAAAATCGCAAGCGATCTTACTTTACTACTGCAAGAGCTTTTGTGATCGCGCCAGTCATTTGAAGAGCGATGATCAACGCGAAAAGAACGAGAGATTCCATAAGAGCGAGTGCAAGGATGAGGTTACCACGGATGTCTTTTGCAGCCGATGGGTTACGAGCGATACCGTCGAGAGCTGCGTTAGCTGCTTTCGATTGACCGAACGCGCCGCCGAAAACTGCAAGACCCATCATTAGTCCAGTTCCTAGAGCAGCCCAACCAACTGCACCACCGACGCTAACTGCTGCAGCTGTTGAAGCTACTGCAGCTGAAGTAGCGACTGCTGCTTCCTGTGCGAAAGCTGAAGATGCTGCCAAGAGAGTTGTAACAAACATGAAGATATTCTTTTTCATCGCTATTTCCTTTATGAGTTTCTTCGTTAAGCCATTTACCTGTTTATTCGCTCGTAATCAATAAATGTTCGTGGGCTAGTGATCGTCGGCCGTAGCCAAAGAAACATAGACCATCGACAACATTGTGAAAACGAACGCTTGGACCAGAGATACAAAAGTGCCCATGCCGTAAAAAATCACCGGCACGAAAACTTTTGTTAAATCGATAAACGTGCCCAGGATCGTGTGATCCGCCGACATGTTGATCGAAAGACGCATTCCCAAACTAAATGGACGTACGGAATGAGAGATCAATTCAATAGGGAGCATCAACCAAGCTAGCCACCATACGGGCCCAAAGAAGTGGGCGATGTAGTGCCATCCGCCATGCTTGAGGCCGATGATGTTGTAAGTAGCAAAAGAGAAGAGTCCAATCGCGAGTGCCGCGTTGATGTTACTTGTGGCCGCCGTCATACCGGGGATCAATCCAAACAAGTTACTAATTGCGATGAAGAAGAAGACCGCACCAAAGAGCGGCACATACTTTCTACCTTCATTGCCAATGACTTCACGAACCAGGTTGTCCATGAATTCCACGACGACTTCCGAACTTCCTTTAATTGAAAACTTAGGAGCCGGTGTAATCGCCGCTTCTCCCGATCCAAGTGAGGCACGTGCGGCAACGCTGAACGCAACGATCAAGCCCGTAACAGTGACGTTTGCAGCAACATACGTGTACTCGTGTGGTACATGAGCGAGATCAAATAATGTAAAGTAACTACCTGCCACGAACTTTACCTCTTTGCCTTACGGACTTCTCGGGCCCTGAAATTCATTGCCCGGCGGTTCATCTGGCTCAACAGTGGAAGAACTCTTTAACAAGTTCTCTCCAACAAAGACACCAAGAACCGCAGGAAGTACAGATGCAAGGCCTGCTGAAAACACAATCAAGGTCACAAATGTCGATTCTGCCTGCTGATCGATGCCCTCATTTGCCGCAATTGGCAATTGAGCAAGAATCCACAGATTGAACCGGTCAAAGGCTGACGGCTGTGTCAGCCAGTAAAGGACCCCAATCGATAATGCGAATTTGGATACAATGATACCAACGGAGAGGGCAACGCTTTTTTTCTCGAGAATTCGAGGCCATGCGAACGAAGTGCCTAGAACATTGATCACTCCGAGGAGGCCACCGCACACAAACGGAAGAAAATAGATCCAACCGAGAGAAAGACCGACAATGGGTGCGCCGAGAGCGATAAACAGTAGCTGATTTCGCAAAATCTTAGCGCCCTCCACCGTCTATTCCTCTTTGTCGATTTTGTTCAACACGGCCAAAATGTGCACAAACCAAGCGACCAACATGACCATACAGCCCAAAGCCGGTCCGTAGCCCTTGCTGCCTAAATAATGATCAAAGTAGTCCCCAAGCCAAAAACCACCGAGGACCGCGACAAGAGCTTCAATCCCCATTCCGGCAAAGATTAACGACTTGTTGTCCTTCATTTCCGAAAGCCCCTTGCACCAGGCTGTTGTGATTGTCGATCTCTCAAGGACTTAATTTTTTCGTCAAAGAAGGAGCGACGTGGATCGTATTCGCGAACTTTCTCCAAGACCTCAATCGCCTTTACAAAATTTCTCTGTTCTTCGAACGCGACCGCCAACATTAAGGCGATCGAATCTCTTTTCGAAC
Source organism: Bdellovibrionales bacterium (assembly GCA_034366485.1). Lineage (GTDB taxonomy): Bacteria > Bdellovibrionota > Bdellovibrionia > Bdellovibrionales > JAMPXM01. The sequence goes on along the minus strand of JAXMMN010000583.1, from coordinate 6,238 downwards.
GATCGGGAAACTGCGCGATCATCGACGTAAGGACCATCGCCGCCTGTTCATGTTCCCGTGCGCCTACGTGAATGTTCGCTTTCAAAAGATAGGTTTGATAGACGGCCTCTTCATCGACCCCAGTTGCAATCTTCAAAAGTCGATCCGCTTCAACAGACGATTGAAAATAGTTTCCGAGGTAGTAATAAGCCTTTGCTATTCGACTGCGCCACTCGATCTCTTCTGAGGTGCTGTGTTGAAGCTCTAGTAGTTTCGAATATTCAACAACGGCACCCGTAAAATCTTGAATGTCATAAAACAGAAGACCTGCGATTTTTAGCTGCGCCTCTCGGCGTACTGCGGAATCGACCGATCTGGAAACCACCAAACGGTAGTTTCTAATCGCCGCATCAAACTTCTTTAGATCGTATTGAAATATTTTTGCCGCTTCAAAGGAGGCCACCGCGGCATCAGGCTTGTCTCCGACGCGTGCAGCGACTCGCTCAAACATCGCCGCTGCTTCAGCAGGCTTTTTTTCGGCAAGCAACTGGCGCGCACGTTTCAATTCGAGTTCGGTCGACGAAAGGCAGCTGCTTAATAATAGAAAAGCCGAGATTGAAAGGAGTAACTTCAATCTCGGCATTGCACTAGTTTTTCACCGGAATATTGGTTGGTACACCACCGGCGCCATCGCCATCTATCTCGCCCGTGTCACCGATCGTCGCGATCCCGGTTACCTTTTCGTCGCTATTCAGTGTAATCAAACGCACCCCTTGGGTGTTTCGACCAAGAACAGAGATATCAGAAGCGTTCATCCGGATTGTTTGACCTTTGTCGGTTGTGATCATCAGTTCATCCGTATCTAGAACCATTCGTGTTCCGACTACGGCGCCGACTTTGTCGGTGGTTTTTTGAGTGATGATGCCAACGCCACCACGAGATTGAATTCGGTACTCGTCGATCGGTGTGCGCTTTCCGTAACCATTCTCTGTGACCATCAAGATCGTCGCTTTCGACGCCTTGTCTAAGATTTCCATCCCGACAACGATGTCTTCTTTGCCAAGCGTAACGCCTTTTACGCCGCGAGCGGAACGGCCCATTGCACGGACATCACCTTCGTCAAATCGAATCGACATACCCTCTTTGGTCGCGACAAAGATGTCGCATTTACCGTTAGAGAGTTTTGCATCGATCATGTTGTCATCGAGATCCGTCGTCAGAGCGATGATCCCGGAAGGACGCGGATTTGAGAACGCATCGAGGCCGGTTTTCTTGATAATGCCTTTTTCTGTCAACATAACCACATAGCGATCTTCGTCGAACTTATCGACTGGCAAGATTGCTCGAACTTTCTCGGTGTTAGAAAGACTTAATACGTTGGCAATCGCCTTCCCTTTTGAAGTTCGATTTCCAAGTGGAAGCTTGTGAACCTTCAACCAGAACAACTTACCTTTGTTCGTGAAAACAAGAAGCATGGTGTGCGTGTTCGCGACAAAGATTTCTGTGACGAAATCTTCCTCGCGGGTTTCTGCGCCCTTCAAACCTTTGCCCCCGCGTTTCTGCACGCGGTATTCATCTAGCGGAATTCGCTTGATGTAACCAGTGTCGGTCATCACGACGACCATTTGTTCGTTTGCTATGAGATCTTCGTCATCAAGATCGGTCGCGTCCCCTGTGATCTGTGTTCGTCGCGGATTGGAAAACTTAGCTTTAATCTCTAAGAGCTCTTCGACGATGATGTCGTAGATCTTTTGTACGTCCGAAAGAACACCTTTCAGCCAGGCGATTTGCTTTTCGATCTCAAGTAATTCGTCGACGATTTTCTGGCGCTCAAGCCCAGTCAAACGCTGAAGACGCATTTCCAAGATGGCTTGCGCTTGGCGATCGCTGAAATCAAATCGTTCCATCAGATTTGATTTTGCGACTTGAACTTCTTTCGATTCGCGAATCGTTGAAACGACGGCATCAATCATGTCGAGGGCTTTTTTCAAGCCTTCCAAAAGATGAGCGCGCGCTTCAGCTTTTTTGAGTTCAAAGATACAGCGCTTCGTTACAACGTTTTGACGATGTTCGATAAACGCTTCAAGCATCGACTTCAAATCGAAAGTGCGCGGCTGGTTTCTCGAATCCAATGCAAGCATTCGAATGCCGAAGCTGGTTTGCATCTGAGTAAATTTGTAAAGCCGGTTAAGAACGACACTCGCGTTTTCGCCACGCTTTACAAGGATGACAATCCTCATGCCTTCGCGCGAAGACTCGTCACGGATGTCGGAGATTCCCTCAAGCTTTTTATCTCGAACAAGATCGGCAATCGATTCGATCAGTTTCGATTTGTTAACCTGATATGGAATTTCCGTGACGATGATTTCTTCTCGATCTTTCACGTTCACGATTTCAGCAACGGCTTGCAGAGAAATAATCCCGGCACCTTTTTTGTAAGCTGAAATAATTCCTTCGCGACCGCTGATCACTCCGTAAGACGGAAAGTCTGGGCCTGGAATTCGCTCAATCAGATCATCGATCGTGCAGGAAGGATTTTTGATAAGGTGAACGACGCCATCGATCACCTCACCCAAATTGTGTGGCGGTACGTTCGTCGCCATACCGACAGCGATCCCAGTCGAGCCATTCACGAGAAGATTTGGAAATTTCGAAGGCAGGATCAGCGGGATTTGAAGCGAGTCATCGTAGTTCGGTCCAAAGGGAACCGTTTCTTTTTCGATGTCCTCGAGAAGTGCTTCCGCAAGTTCCGTCATTCGTACTTCAGTGTACCGAGCAGCGGCAGGGCTATCGCCGTCGATCGAACCAAAGTTCCCTTGGCCATCCACCAAAGGATAACGAAGAGAGAAATCTTGCGCCATGCGAACCATTGTATCGTAGGCCGCGACGTCGCCATGTGGGTGATACTTACCGATGACGTCACCCACGACACGAGCCGACTTTTTGTAGGGCTTGTCGTGAGTGTTGCTGAGCTCGTGCATCGCAAAAAGAATTCGACGATGAACCGGCTTCAAGCCGTCGCGGACGTCTGGCAACGCACGGCCAACGATGACGCTCATAGAATATTGAAGATATGCGTCCTGCATTTCGCGATTGATATCAATTCGTGAAATGCCTTGCTCTGGTGGTTTTGGAGTTTGATCTGCCATATTCAATAACCTCTATACATCCAGCTCGCGCACGCTGAGAGCATTGTCTTCAATGAACTTTCGACGGGGCTCGACTTGTTCGCCCATTAATACCGAGAAGGTTTCATCGGCGGCGATCGCATCGTGGATTTCAATTTTTAAGAGTGTTCGGTTTTCCGGGTTCAATGTTGTTTCCCAAAGCTGTTCGGGATTCATTTCTCCGAGACCCTTGTACCGCTGGATATACATACCTTTTTTGGAAATCTCTAAAGCGTGCTCTAGCCAAGCCGCATAAGTCTCAAAAACCAACGCCTGCTTTTCACTCGCGTTCTTTTCCGGACTCATTTTGATTGGAAGAGTTAAGAACGTCGTTAACTTTTTCCAAATCGAATTCACTTCGATCCACTCAGAAGCTCGCGATGTTTCCGGCTTCAGTTTGGTTTCAAGCTTGTTCCCATATCGAGTTGTCTTGACCAGCGCATTGAATTTTCCATCGGCAAGGTCCTCAAACTTAAGTTCAACAGCGAGGAGCCCCGATTTCGGATGATCTTGAATCCACTGCTTAAACTCACCCACAAGTTTTTCCACATGGGATTTTGAGCTCATCAATTTGTCGAGGTCTTCTCCGCGATCGACGAGGAACTGCATCAGATCTCGGTCATAGCGGGACGAAAGAGCTTTTAGAAGACCCTCATAGCGCTGAATACTGAGAACAAAGTCCTTAAGCTCGGCCTCTTTTGTTCCGTCTTTCAACCCATGGATTTCAAGGTTCAAGATAGATGAATCTACCAAGAACTCTGTCAGCGCCCGCTCATCTTTTAGGTAGCGTTCACTGTTTCCTTTTTTGACTCGGTACAATGGTGGCTGCGCAATGTAGACATATCCGCGTTCGAGAACTTCTGGCATCTGACGATAGAAGAACGTCAAAAGAAGCGTACGAATGTGCGATCCGTCGACGTCCGCATCGGTCATGATAACGACTTTGTGATACCGGATTTTGTCGACTGAAACGTTTTCTTTTCCAATCCCGGTACCAAGTGCCGCGACCAGCATTCGAATTTCTTCGTTTGAAATCATTTTGTCGAAACGTGCTTTTTCAACGTTTAAAATTTTACCTTTTAACGGCAAGACAGCTTGCGTTCGGCGATCGCGCGCTTGCTTGGCAGAACCACCTGCCGAGTCCCCTTCGACCAGGTAGATTTCGCAAAGTGCTGGATCTCGTTCTTGGCAATCCGCCATTTTTCCAGGAAGCGAGTTGCCCTCGAGGGCCGTCTTTCTTCTTGTTAATTCGCGGGCCTTTCGAGCAGCAATTCGAGCTCGTGCACTTTCGACACATTTTCCGATGATCATTTTTGCGATGTTGGGATTTCGATCGAACCAATCGCCGAGTTTGTCGTTCGAAAGCGATTCGACGATGCCTTTTACTTCGGTGTTACCAAGTTTCGTTTTTGTTTGGCCTTCAAATTGTGGTTCTCGAACTTTGACCGATACAACTGCCGCAAGACCTTCGCGAATATCGTCGCCTTCCAAAGTTTCTTTCAAATCTTTCAGAAGATTTTTTTCTTGCGCGTAGGCGTTGGCTGTTCTGGTCAATGCACCACGGAATCCGATCAAGTGCGTTCCGCCTTCGATCGTGTGAATGTTGTTGCAATAAGAATAGATCGATTCTGTGTAGGAATCATTCCACTGCAAAGCGACTTCAACTTCGACATTGTCCTTTTGCGCTCGGAAGTGAATGACCTCTGGGTGCAAGGCTTTCTTCGATTCATTAAGGAACGAAATAAATGCCTGCAAGCCTTCTGTGTATTGAAACTCCTGCTTCTTTCCATTTCGCTCGTCAGTTAGCGAAATGTACAAGCCAGCATTTAGAAACGCGAGCTCTCGAACGCGAGTAGCCAGTGTGTTGAAATTGTACGTCAGCGCCCCAGTGGCTTCATCTGGCTTAAAAATATTTGTATCTGGTTTAAAAGTTGTTTTTGTTCCCGTGTGATCGGCAGCGCCGATTTTCTGCAACTCACCTTGAGGTTTTCCGCGCTCGTAAACTTGGCTGTAGACAACGCCATCTCGTTTTACTTCCACCGAACATCGCGAAGATAGCGCGTTTACAACCGAAGCACCGACTCCATGTAAACCGCCGGAAACTTTATAAGAGCTTCCGTCAAACTTTCCACCAGCATGGAGAACTGTCATGACGACTTCGAGTGCCGACTTACCGTTTTTGTGCTGAGCAACTGGAATGCCGCGCCCGTCGTCTTCGACCGTGATCGATTCGTCCGCGTGGATTGTCACGTTGATTCGTTTACAATGTCCGGCCAGATGTTCATCAACCGAGTTATCGGTGATCTCGTAGACCAAGTGATGAAAACCACGAACACCGGTGTCACCAATGTACATGCCAGGTCTTTTACGAACGGCTTCAAGGCCTTCGAGAACCTGAATTTGGTCGGCACCATATGCCGTGTTGACGTTATTTGAACCCGCAGCAGCGGTTACTTCGTTATCGGTCACGTTTCACTCCCAGACTTGTTGAGACTACGTCGCAGCATCTTCCAGCATGTTAGAAACTCCAACAGCTCGGACAGCGCTACTCGCAGCTAAAGTCACACTTCCATTTTCGACCGTGAACACAGCATTTCGCTCGTGCGAAAATTTCTGGGACCAAGTGAGGTCCGTGGCTGTGATCAGCACCTGAGCGTTTGTTTGCTCGAGATACTCCATCAAGCGACTGCGCTTGTCAGCATCCAGCTCCGACATAACATCGTCTAAGAGCAAAATCGGATACCTACCAAGGGTCGAATGATGGACGTTTATTTGAGCGATTTTAAAGGCCAGAATCAAGGCTCTTTGTTGACCCTGCGAGCAGTAAAATCTCGAGTCGTTGCCATCGAAGATCACACGCAGATCATGCTTCTGCGGACCGACAAGAGAAGCTCCATATTCGATCTCGCGACGTTCTAGCTCGTTTCGACGCTGACTTAACGCATTAAATATCTGCTCGGCCGTCCAATCAAGTGCGTCACTTCCGCTGATTTCGTAGGCGAATCTGAGCTTCAAGTCTTCGGCTTGAAAGTTATCTGCTGAATTTATCAACGTAACCGAAGGCTCAGTACTAAAAATGCGGGTAGCGCTTC
>JAXMMN010000582.1:0-1175 GCA_034366485.1 Bdellovibrionales bacterium | reverse complement strand
CCGAGGCGCAAAACTAGAAAAAGTAGCGACCGCAACAAGCGTGATTTTCACAGAAGCTGACCTTCGGTCTAAATCCGACGACAAGGTCAATCGCGACTACCAAACTGTTTTCGGTAACTCGAAACTCGATCTCTCCGTGCTTACCAATGAAGATCTCGGAGAAAAATTTGAAGTCTCGGCCGTTTTTGGAAAAACCGAAGTTTTAACGCCAAAAGATCTTCCGCTTGTTGTTCATACCAACACTGCCTTTGGCTCTGTTAATGTTCGAGGTGATAAGACGACATCCATCGGCAACGGCATTTACCGAACCCCTGGTTTTGATTCTTCAAAGCCACACATAAAAATCGAAGCCAACTCGGTATTTGGTGAGGTTGAAATTCGATCGCCTGGCGCGCCGTGCCAGGGCGCCGCTTGATCTCTTCATGGCTTGTTTCAGATCAAGACACGTTAAACGCCGGCTTTGGCCGATGTGTGAATCTTCCGGCTAATCTGCCGATAAGTTGAGTCAGAGCAAAAGGCCTGTTAGACCATTTGCTCCTGTTTTGGGTGGAGCTTTATTCACCTAGAGCGACAGAAAAACTTAATCCGGGAGGAAGCCGTGTCTTCGAAACCTTCTGCCCGCGGATCCGCGACTGCGAAATCTTCTGGTTCAACCGTCGGTTCAACTAAAGATCTTTCAGCTTCTCCGATTCGCGCGCCAAAAGAGGTTCTGGACCGCATCAGCGGCCGAGCACATTATTTAACGACGCAAATGATCTGGCTCGCGAACAATCGCGAAAAAGACAAAGGGGATCCAAAGATTGGAGGACACCCGGCCGCTTGTGCCAGCAGTCTTCACATCACCGGCGCCCTGCACTTGATCGTTAAATCCGGTTTCGATTTCGTCGCCAACAAGCCGCACGCCGCGCCGGTCGATCACTCATACAATTATCTCTTAAAGCTGCTGTTGAAAAACGGCGGACACCATGGCGATCCCGTGGAATTTCTTGGTGCTGATCTTTCTCGCCTTTCACAAGCAGAGATGGATCAGGCGATGATGGGCCTTCGCAAATTTTCGACTCACGGCGAACAGGTTTTTCAAAGCTACCATTCCGCCTATGACTCTGATCACCACGGGTTTCTACCCTCAGGTACCGTCGGAATTCCACCCGTGAACGTCGGCTATTTGGCGCACG
>JAXMMN010000581.1:0-4900 GCA_034366485.1 Bdellovibrionales bacterium | reverse complement strand
TTGTCTATTTCCGAAGCTCATCTCAGATTTCTGCAAACATCTTTAATTTGCAGGCAAATCTCTTCCGACCTCCAATCGCTTAGGTCGAGGCGCTCCCGCTGCCGAGGGCGCAAGTCCAACCCGCAGCTATCTATATATTGTGACTGATTTTTCGTAGCGCTGTCTTTTGACGGCGTTCAGTTTCGACACATTCGGTTTGCGACCGTTTTAATGGAGGCACTTGCTATGCGCTTGGCTCAGCAATTGAATTTCTTGTCTTTGACCCTTCTGACCGCGCTTGCGTGGTCGAATCGAACTTTCGCCGCGGACTCACAAGCCTGCGAAGCTAAAAACTATTCGGATCTCGTTTCCTGCGCCGACAAGAAGTCTTCTGGAATTGCAATATCGCTCCAGCAATTGAAGACGTCGGAAAGTTTCGTGGGAGTCGCCGAGCAAATGTTGAATCCAGAACTAGAGGCGGATTCAGTCTATAAAGGCTCCGACCGTTCCGAGACCAATGCGACTTTGCTTTTCCCTATAAGACTGGGAGGCAAGCGAAACGCATTGATTGGTGAGGCTAAAAGTGAAGCTGAGCGTGGACGTGCTGTAGCAGAAATGGAAATCCAGCAGTCGCGTCTCGGAGTCATGCTTGCGCTTCACCGGTTGGCGCATCTGAAGCGGGAGTTAAGCCTGGCCGCCGAATCAGTCGAAACCTATTCGAAAATTGTGAGTCAGTTTCAAAAACGCCCAGCGCTGTCGCCCGAGCAAGATGTATCGCTGTCAGTGTTTCGAATCGCATCAGCCGATTACCAGCTTCGACTGACAAATTTGAAGTCCGATGAAGAGGCGCTCTATCAGTCTCTGATGGCTCTAACTGGAATTACTCGGGATCAGCTTGCAAGGAATCTGCCTTCGCCTAAGAACGATTGGCCTGCCGTCGAAGCTTCGATTGAGAAAGATGCTTCGCCACAATTGCGAGTGGCGATGGCCGATCTTCAACTCGCGAGAAGCCGCAAGGATCGCGCGGAGTCAGAAGCGTGGCCGGATTTGCGAATTGGGCCGTCAATCAAAGCGGTGAAAGAGAATGGTGAATCGAACACGTACGTCGGCTTTGGTTTATCGATTCCCTTACCGGTATTCAGTCGCAATGCTGCCGGACAGGTCTATTCGGCGCATAGAGTTGCGGAAGCTGAAATGGGCCTTGAGCAAGCGAAGCGAAAGGGGTCGGCGACGCGGGCGGAACTTGCGAATCGTTACAAACAAACGGTCGAGAGCCTTAAAAACTCTCTCAGTCTCGATATTCTTAGCGGAAAACACGAAAGACTCGAACGACAGTTCTTTAAAGGCTTAGTTCCGAGCGCGCTGGTTATTGAGGCTCATCGCCAATTGTTTGATCTCGAGCAACGACGTAATGCTTCAGAACTTGAAGCGCTAGATGCTCTTGGTCGAATTCTCATCCTCGACAATAAATTCAATGAGGTGATTCTGTGAAGAAACGAATTCTTGCAATGCTCGTATTAGCGATTTGCGTTCGGACTCAATTCGCTTTGGGCGAAGACGGTCATGATCACGGACATGAAGAAAAGCCTCACGCGGAAGAAGGGCATGAGGACAGTCACGATCATTCGGATCACGGTGATCATGACGAAGAGAAAAGTTCGCAAGCCGGTCCCGATAAGGGAATTCTAGCGGCGAGTGCAGACAAAGGTATTAAACTTTCGCCAGAGGCAGAGAAGCATTTCGAGATTCGAAAAATGAAAGTGACAACGGGAATAATCGAGCTTCCAAGAACCGCAATCGTGACAGCCGGACTCGAGGTCAATGTCTTCCGTTTTCGAGATGGATTCTATAAACGAATCGACTTTGTTCAGCTGAAGAAGTTCGCAAAAACAATCTCGCTTCAATCCCGCGACCTAAAGATGGGCGACGAAATCGCTCTCACAGGTCTCGGATTTCTTCGAACCGCTGAGATAGCCGCATTTGGTGGCGCTCCCGAAGGCCACTCACACTAATCGGAGTTTTATATGCTAAATAACATCATTCGATTTTCGGTTTACAATCGGCTACTCATTCTTTTCCTCACTGCGGTTTTGGTTGTCGCTGGAGTATATAGTTTCCAGAATCTGCCGATCGATGCGGTGCCCGATATTACAAACAACCAAGTTCAAATCAACACGACAATCGATGGACTTGCCCCAGAAGAAATCGAGAGAACGGTCACGTTTCCCGTTGAATCTTCGATGCGCGGTCTTGGTGGAGTCGAGCAGGTCCGATCGATCACACGCTTCGGATTGTCCCAAGTCACAGTCATCTTCAAAGACTCGACGGACATTTACCGGGCGCGCCAACTCGTAAACGAGCGGTTGCAGCGGGTTTCAGGCGATCTGCCAAATGGAGCGAGACCTGAACTCGGACCAATTTCCACGGGACTCGGCGAGATCTATCAATTTGTTGTCGACTTCAAAGATAAGAAATCCGGCGACGAACGAACCAAACAGTTGATGGATCTAAAAGCGCTTCAAGACTGGTTTCTGAAGCCGCGCCTATTGACCGTCGAGGGCGTTGCTGAAATCAACACGTCAGGCGGTTTCGAGAAGCAGTACCATATTCAGCCCGACCCGAAAAAGATGGCGTCGGCCGGAATTCATTTTGACGAAATTCGTGATGCTCTCGATCTCGTCAACAAAAACGTCGGTGGTGGATACGTCGAGCAGACGGCCGAGCAGTTTCTGATTCAGGGCGTAGGCCTACTGAAGGACGCGAAAGCCATCGAGCGAGTGCCGGTTAAAACACTTCAATCCTTTCAGACGATCACCATCGGTGACATTGCAACTGTCACATTGGGCAAGGAGCTTAGAACTGGCTCCGCGACATTTGACGGCGAAGAAGTCGTTTTAGGTACGGTGATGATGTTACTCGGCGAAAATAGCCGAACGGTTTCAACCCGCGTTCATGCGAAAATTGACGAGATCCGAAAGACTCTTCCCGAAGGCGTGACCATCAAGACGGTGTACAACCGCTCGGATCTGGTCAATGCGACGTTAGGTACGGTCGAGCACAACTTGTTCATGGGCGCTTTGCTTGTCACGATCATACTGCTCGTTTTCCTTGGAAATATTCGCGCGGCACTCATTACCGCTATCACTATTCCGCTTTCGTTGCTCGCGACCTTCTTGTTGATGAAGCCACTGGGGATATCGGGAAACCTGATGAGTCTTGGCGCACTCGATTTCGGTATCATCGTCGATGGTACTGTTATCGTTTTGGACAACTGCGTGCGCTTCATTCAAGGGCGTGCGACAAAACTTGGTCGAAAGTTGACTCGCAAGGAAATTCAAGAAGCTGTTTATGAGGCGACGGTTGAAATCCGAACAGCAGCCGGGTTCGGCGAAATCATCATTGTTATGGTTTTCCTTCCGGTTTTCGCTCTGACGGGCGTTGAAGGGAAGATGTTCCAGCCGATGGCGGCTAGTTTCATCTTGGCCGTTTTGTCTGCACTCGTACTTTCGTTCACGACCGCTCCTGCGTTGGCGAGTTTATTTTTATCCGGTAAGGCTGTTGAAAAAGAGCCTCGTCTTATGACGTTCTTTAGAAACGCGTACGTCCCGTTCTTCGAAATCGCATTTCGACACAAAGCCGTAACAGTGGTACTAGCGTTCCTGTCGATCGTGCTTGGGGGCGTTCTGTTTATGACCCGTGGTGCGGAGTTCTTGCCGCAGTTGAGCGAAGGATCGTTTGCGTTTCACATGATTCGTCCCGTGAATTCTAGTCTGACCCAATCCGTAGAGTTTCAAAAGAAGGCGGACAAAGTCGTCGAAACATTTCCAGAGGTCGATCACGTTTTCTCGCGTATCGGAACGAGCGAAGTGGCGACTGACCCAATGGGAGTGAACGTATCGGATACTTACATCATGCTGAAGCCACGCGACCAATGGCAGGAGGTCGATGGAAAGAAGAGAACTTTCGAACAGTTGACCGCTTTGATGGTCGCGAAGCTCGAAAAAGAATTGCCGGGTCAGAACTATCTCGCGTCTCAGCCGATTCAAATGCGTTTCAATGAATTGTTAGAGGGAACTCGCGCAGACGTTGCGGTAAAAGTTTTTGGTCCTGATCTCGACAAGCTGGTTGAGTTTGCAAAGAAGACCCAGGAAATCGTTTCGACAGTTCAGGGAGCAGGCGACGTTGAGGTCGATCTTGCAGGCACATCTCCTGTCTTGAAGATTGAACCTCTGGAATCGAATCTGCGGGCTTATAACGGCTCGATGAAGGACGTTTTGGAAAGTGTATCAATTGCCCTGGGCGGCCAAGAGGTTGGTTTTCTGTATGAGGGCGAAAGAAAGTTTCCGATTGTAATACGACTCGCAGACGATCTTCGCTCGGACCTGGAAATGGTTCGAGAGTTACCTGTAGGCATCGGCTCTAACGTGGTTGTGCCTCTGAGCAAACTTGCTAGCGTCACATTCAAAGAAACGTACGGTTCGATCAATCGCGAGAATTCTAATCGTCGAACGGCGGTTCTCATTAACTTGCGTGGCCGCGACACAGAGTCGTTTGTGCTCGAAGCACGCAAAAAAGTCGAAGAGCAACTGAAGTTGCCTGATGGCTATTACGTCGAGTGGGGCGGAAACTTTCAGAACCTCGAACAAGCACGAAACCGTTTGATGATCCTGGCTCCGATCGCATTGGCGCTTGTTCTGATGATGGTGTACGCGGCATTCGGCAGTGTATGGCAGACCTTGCTGATTTTCGGGTGCGTGCCGATGGCTCTGGTCGGCGGAGTGATCGGCCTCATGCTCAACGGTCTCCCCTTTAGTATTTCAGCCGGAATTGGGTTCATCGCGCTTTCCGGAATTGCGGTATTGAACGGCGTCGTCCTTGTAAACTTCTTCAACCAGTTAAAGGCCGAAGGGAAAACCGGCAA
>JAXMMN010000580.1:0-6389 GCA_034366485.1 Bdellovibrionales bacterium | reverse complement strand
CTTCAGACTGCAAAGCTCATTCGAAAGTTCTTCGGGAAGCATTGGCACGACGTAGTTTGGAAAGTACGTGCTCGTACCACGAGAGTAGGCGTCTTCATCAATTGCTCCGCCCGGTTTTACATAGGCCGAGACATCTGCGATGGCGACGACAACGCGGAACCCATTCGAACCCTGCTCAACGTAAACAGCGTCGTCAAAATCGCGCGCCGTCGATCCGTCGATGGTGATCAAAGGAATGTCGCGAAGATCCTCGCGGCCGGCAATGTCGACTTCGGAGACTTCCGTTCCAAGAGCTCCGGCTTCTCTTCTGGCTGAGAATGAAAATTCGTCGGGAATTCCTTTTTCATGGACCACGCGAATGACATCATTCAACGGATCATCAACATCTCCGAGGACGCGAATGACTCGACCTGAAAGCGGGCGATCGTTGGATGCGTAATCGATAATTTCAACTGCGACCCAATCACCTTCTTCGGCGCCCTGGGAATCTTCCGTCGCAATTCGCAAATCCATTCCCCAACCGCGCCCGTCATCTTGGATGACTCCGTAGCGACGATCGACGGGAAGAAAACGGCCGACGATGCGCGAGTGCGCGCGGGAAATAATTCGCTTCACTTCGCCAAAAAGGCGATCGGCGGAAGACGATCCTCGGTCCATCGGACGCGCGCGAAACACTTCTGCTTCGACGCGATCGTTGGTCATGACACCCGCCATGTATTGTCGGGAAACGTAGATATCAGGAAGTGATGCATCTTCGGGAATTAAAAAACCAAAGCCATCGGGATGTCGTTTGACGGTGCCAGTGACCATCAATCGATTTCCATCACGTCGCGCATCGCGAGACGTGCGTGGTTCGCCGGAACGCGCGGGCTTCAAAGCAAGCGAGCCGCTTGAGTCCGTTGAGCCTGTTCCGATTACGCGCGCGCGAGGCCATCCTGGATCGACCGGTTCGTTTGATCTTGCAACCTGACCTCCACCAAGAGGAGAGGCCGCTCGTAAGTCCGAACGACTTGAGTTCGTAGAATTGATCGGCGATTTTGGCTGAATGGGCGAAGCGCCTCGGGCGCCCCCCTCCACTGCCGCTGGCCCCCGTGTTCCTTTGGAAATTTGATTTTCTTTTTTGGAGGGAACGCTTGCTGTTGATTCGATGGGGGTTTCGACAGGAGGCTGAAAAACCGGCCGAAAAGTTTTTGTCGAAGGTGGCCGGCTAAATTTGTCGAGGCCCGACTTCTCTGCGCCCCCCTTTTCCGTCGCCGCTTTGTCGGCATCAGGAGGTGGTGCTTGAAAACTCATCACTGGTTGATATTGAACTTGGCGCCTTGCTGGACGCGCCGTGTCGCCAGGCGGCTCAAAAGATCGGGTCGGCACACTGGCCCCCCGGCCCCCGGCTCGAGAAAGGACATCTCCTAAACTTCTGCCATTTTTGATGTCTCGGTCCGTTGAACGGCGCGAACCATTTGATTTGGACGAGGAATCCGAACGCGAAGAGCTATCTCTCCCGCCAAATCCCTTGTCCGATTTGTCAGACTTATTATTCGTGTTGGTTCGGTCTGAACCTCTATCATTTCCGCGTCTTCGCCCCATAGGGAAACGGTAACACCCAAGATAGCCGAATTCCAATTGCCAAATCAGGATGACTCGCGCTGCTTCTTTCGCTACACCTAATCCCTAGATCGCACCGTGCCCCGGTGGCGGAACTGGTAGACGTGCAGGTTTCAGGTACCTGTGATCGCAAGGTCGTGGAGGTTCAAGTCCTCTCCGGGGCACCAAAATAAAAAGACCTCCCTCTGGGAGGTTTTTTTGTTTTGGTTGCTTGCGACGCCGCGGTCTTGGCGACCCTCCACAGGGGGACCCCGCCAAGGGCCTTCGCTGCGTTCGATGCAGCGGCATCGAAAGATTTTTTCCAAAAAGACTGGGTTTAGACCATCGCCCCATGAATCTCAATCCTCCGTGCCTTACCGTCTTTCAATGGCCGCTCGTGGAGTTTCGATTGTTATTCCCGCATACAATGAAGAAAGCTTTTTGCCTGCAACCTTAGCTGCGGCGAATGAGGCTTGTGCACATTTCTCGGCTTCTCACAACTTCCCCTGGGAAATCGTCGTCGTTAACAATGCCTCAACCGACCGGACGGAAGCGGTTGCTCTTTCCCATGGAGCCAAAGTTGTTCTGCACGAAGTTCGCAATATTTCGTCTGTGCGAAACGTCGGTATAAAAGCAGCGTCGTATGATTTAATTGTCATGATTGATGCTGATAGTTTTCTACCATTAGACGGTCTCGTTAAAATTTGGTCCGTCATGGAAAGCCATCAATACGTTGGCGGCTCTCTTGGAGTAAAGGTATTGACCGAAAAAGTCGGACTGAAGATTCTGGCTCCTATTTTTCAATATTTAGTAGATCTAACATCGGGCATCCAGGGGGCGATGTTTTTCTTCTGGCGAGATGCTGCAATCGAAATCGGCGGCTTTTCTGAGGATCGACTCGTGGCCGAAGACTCGGTATTTGCAATTTCCTTGCGCCGCTACGGTGTTAAAAAAAATCAAAAATTTCTGAGGCTGAGAACGGTTATCGTCGGAACTCTCGATCGGAAGGACAGCGATCTACGGACGCTCTTATCAATGGTATTTAAAGCCTTTCAAGGTTTGATCGGCGTGAAGCAGTCCAAAGAGGATTTAAAGTATTGGTACGAGCCAAAGAGGTAAACTTAATTGAAGTAAGTGACACTTTTTCTTCAAGCTGATTAAAACAATTCTATCGAAAGTTGGAAGTTTCCAAATCATGATTATTGTCGTTGCCGTTATCGTTCTCATCGTTCTGGGTGCCCTAGTGTCGTACTTCGCGTTTCGACCGGCGACGGGACACTCTTCACTCAAACCGGAAAAGACAATAACTGGCGAAGTCGAACGAATTGGTCCTTTCAACTCTGGAAGCCGAAAACAGGACTCGTTTATTTTACGACTGAAGAACGATGAAACTTCGTACTACGCCCACCCTAATTTCGGAAAAAGCGTGTACCAGCCGACCGACTTCGTCGAGATGAACAAACAGTTGGCGCTCACTCAAGCCGGCGATCTGGTTGAACTCGTTGTAACAACTCTCAAAAAGACTGACGGAACTTCTGAACAACTGATTTTGAAATTTAAAAACACGAAACTTTAATCTTCGTCAGACAAATTAAGTTTAAAGCTTGAGATCGACGGCGCAAGTTTATGCAGCGACTCTTCCTCGGCGTCTTGTCGGTACCAAATAATCGTGCCGGGTTCGAGTTCGTCGTCTTTGATCACATAGGCAAGAAACCCTTCGTTATTCATTTCTTGAAAGCTTTCAAGAGTGTCGGCATTTCCCATTCCGACCACGGCAATTGGCAGCCAATGACCTTCTTCCACTTTTGATTCCGAATGATCGTCGACAAAGTACGCATAAAAATCAGAGGTCCAAAGATTCGCATGACTGAACGCCGAATCCTGTTCGGCCTCAGGCCGCTTTTGAATTTCAGCGATGAGCTTGTCTTCCTCTTCGGCAAGTTGCGCCCAATCGAAAACTGCCACGTCATAGCTTTCGCCATCGACTTCGAACGAAGCATTTTTCCAACCGTAGTCCTTAATAAATTTAGCTAGATCGGCGGGTAACTTGGTGGGCAAATTTGCTGGCATTTTCGTACTCCACGTTCTTTGGAAATTTGGATCTCGTATGTTCTCGGTGATTCGATAAATGCGGAAGCCTCGACGCCCCAGCTCTGCGACAAACTAGACACAGGCTTTCGTCCAGCGCGCGTATCGGACCCATTGAATCTTTCCGATACAACCATGATGTGTCATCGGGCCTCGATTCTATCGATAAAGACGTACGTCAATGCGGCGACTACCGCGTTGGTGATCGCTTCTTTTACTTTTACCTGGCTGAACCCATCGATCGCGACCGCGGCGCCAGACCCTCATTGCTCCATTCAGTTTGCGGAACTTTTGAGGAAATTCAAAACCAAGACGCAAACACTGTTCTTTCCCGGCGGACAGAAAATAAAAGTTTGCGGCTATAAAGTCGGCTACTGCTTTGAAAACGTTTTGCCGGTCCTGGAGGAAGTTGAAAAGCTGAAGCTCCCTGGGCCACCCGCAAAGGTACTTTTCGTTACCAAAATCCACAACTTTCAAGTTCACGTCATCGTCGAAAAAAACGGAATGATCTATGACCCCTATAGATTTGCAAAAACTGAAGGCGACGTGACGCTCGAAGGCATCCCAGTGGCTCGATACTTTGCGACCGCCGGCACAGATCCAAATTCGCGTGTACTAGAGGTACCAGGCGAAATTTATAGCCGGGATTTCGACAGCGACTCCACCTGGGATCGCTACACTGATTATCTGCGATTCGGAATCCACCTTCCGCCCGGCACTCAGCGCCACCTCACCAGGCGCTACCTTCAGCAGTTTTAACTTGCACCGCGACAAGAACGCGCGCTTTGACCCGCCTTAGGTGCGCTGCTAATCACTAGCCATTCGCATATTTCAAATTAATTGAAGGGTTGCATCCATGAGTAAGTTCAAAATTCCGGTTGAAGAGTTCACGACGCCGAATCCAATCACTGCGACGACTCATTCGAAAGTGGAAGAGCTTGCGCGAGTGATGAAAGAACATGGAATTCGCCACATCCCGATTTTGAAAAATGAAAAAGTCGTGGGCATCGTGAGCGATAGAGACCTGAAGGTCATTGCAGGGCTGAAGATGCTTGAAAAAAGCCTTCTGACCGCTGCGGACATTATGTCGGTAGATCCTGTGACGGTCGATTCTTCAACGATGCTAGATGAAGTGGCGTTTGAAATGTCGGAAAAGAAAATTGGGAGCGTCATCGTGACGGAAAACGATCAGCTTGTCGGAATATTCACAGTCACCGATGCTCTGAACGCCTTTATCGAAGCGGCTCGCGAAGAAAACTAGGTCGGCATTTCGGAGCCCGAAGGGCGGGCCTTTTCGCCGACGCCCTCGTCGGCATTTAAGACGCCCGACTGGAGGATTTTAGTGCTGCTTCAATCGCACTCACGATTTTATTCCACTCAAAGGGCTTTCCGAAAACGTCGATCACGCCCAAGGCGCGAACTTCATCGTAGGAATGTTCCGAGAAACCCGAGCACAAAAATAAAATCGGCTTAGGTCGAATTTCCTTGTCGATATTTCGGACCAACGAAATTCCATCGCCACCTGGCATTCGAACATCTGACAGTACGACATCGATTTTTTCACGGCGTAAAATCTCTAAGGCTTCGACGCCCTGCCTGGCTTCAAATACTTTCGCACCGATCGCTCGGAATTCGTCGACAAAAATTTCGCGAAGTTCATCTTCATCATCGACAACGAGCACCGTCGCATTTTTTAAAGTCTTCACGAGACTCCCTGCTGGGCAATTTCGCCCTGGTCGGCCATTGGAATTTCAAAAACAAAACACGTGTTCTTCGAGGTCGGATCGTAGGTCAAAGTTCCGCCATGATCTTCCGCAATACCCTTCGATATACTTAACCCCAAACCAGTCCCTTTGCCGACTTCTTTTGTTGTGAAAAAGGGATTCATAATTTTTGCCGCGACTTCACCTGGAATACCTTTTCCAGAATCCGTGACTGCGATTCTAATCAAGCCGCCGGCACGAGTCACATCGATCCGCACCCATCGTTCTTCCTGCGTCATAACGGCATCATGAGCATTGTTGATGAGATTTAACAAAACTTGGCCAATCTGTTGTGGTCGGCAAGCGATTAAATGGTCCTCACCGGAGAAGACGGACAAGTCGATTTCGTGATTCTTAAACCGCTCGCGCGCCAAATCCAAGACTTCGGTGATCATGCCATTGACCTTCGCCAAGATCATCGGATCGCCAGATGAGTCACGAGAAAAGCTTCTTAGCCCACGAATGATTTTTGCAATTCTATTGGCGGTCGCCTCGATTTTAGTTATATCAGATCTCAGCTTGGACAAATCGAGAGGGCCACGATCCATCACTCGCAAAATTTGCGACGCTCGGCCGTGAATGATTGCCAAAGGATTATTGACCTCATGGGCGATCCCGCCAGCCATTTCCCCTAGAGTTGCCATGCGAGCCGACTGCAGGAGCTTCAACTCGTTTTCGCGTTGATCTGTTAAATCCCGAACAGCACAAAAAATCGTTTTGGTTTCCAAATCGGGAGTCGAGACCCAGCTGAAAGTGCGGTATCGACCGTCGCTCGTTCGATAGCGGTTTTCAAATCGAATCGTTGGGCGACCGATTTCCAAATTGTGGGTCTCGCGGATCGTCGCATCTCGGTCATCTGGATGAACAAAGTCAATTAATGGCCGCGACAACAACTCTCCCTCGGTGTAACCGAGACAAGAAACAAATGCCGGATTGACCCGTTTGAAATAGCCATCA
>JAXMMN010000579.1:0-2963 GCA_034366485.1 Bdellovibrionales bacterium | reverse complement strand
ACCGCTCGCGACCCGTTTTGCTGCGGTGCGAGCGCCATCATTGTCACTGAATGACAGATTCTGTCCTGAGGTCGAGTATGTGGATAAGTCTGTGGGTTTAAGAGAAAAGCCCTCTGTTTCGAGGGCTTTCAATCACTAATCATCTTGTTCGTTTTCTCGGCTGCCGCTGATTTTTAAGCAGCCAGCCGCCGAGGTTCACACAGCTAACCGCGCTCAAGCGCCGAAGCTCTTAAGAACTCCGAATTCAATCGCGCGATATTTTCGAAACTGATTTCCTTGGGGCACGCGAGTGAGCACGCTCCCGTGTTCGAGCAGTTCCCAAAGCCCGCCTCTTCCATTGTCTTCATCATGTTCAACACACGACGCTCGCGCTCGGGCTCGCCCTGAGGCAAGAGTCCCAAATGCGAGACCTTTGCTGACGTGAACAGCATTGCCGAAGAGTTTGAGCAGGCAGCCACACACGCGCCGCAGCCGATACAGGCAGCAGCCTTGAAGGACCGCTCTGCAATCTCCCGAGGCACCGGCATCGCATTCGCATCCGGTGCATTGCCCGTGTTGACACCGACGTAGCCACCGGCCGCAATGATCCGATCAAAAGCCGATCGGTCGACCGAAAGGTCTTTTAGAACGGGAAACGCTTTCGCGCGGAAGGGTTCGATAGTGATCGAATCACCGTCGCTAAACTTTCTCATGTGAAGCTGACAAGCCGTCGTGCCTTTTTGTGGGCCGTGCGGATTGCCGTTGATCGTCATCGCACACGAACCACAAATTCCTTCGCGGCAGTCGTGGTCAAACGCGATCGGATCTTTTCCCTCTTTGATCAAACGGTTATTAACAACGTCCAACATCTCAAGAAAGGACGCGTCCGTTGAAATTCCGTCAGCGTCGTAGTCCTCGAAATGTCCTTCGGACTGAGGGTTCTTTTGACGCCATACTTTTAACTTAAGTTTCAATGTCGCTGTGCTAGTTCCACCCATTTTACGCCATCCTCACTTGTAGCTTCTGGTCGCTAATTGAACGCGCTCGAAATTGAGCGGCTCGATGTGGCGCTCCCAATCTTTCTTGCCCGTTGTCGTCTGATCGCCTTTGTATTCCCAGGCAGCCACATGACAGAAGTTCGCGTCGTCGCGAAGAGCTTCGTTGTCAGGCGTCTGGAATTCCTCGCGGAAATGCCCACCACACGATTCGTTTCTCGCCAACGCATCTCGGGCCATCAATTCGCCAAGCTCTAAGAAGTCTGCAACTCGCGATGCCTTTTCAAGCTCTGGGTTCATGTTGTTCGCATCCCCCGACACTCGAATATCCTGCCAGAATCGTTCGCGAAGAGCGCCGATGTCTTTGATCGCCGTCTCGAGCCCCGTTTTACTGCGGGCCATTCCGACTTTTTCCCACATGATAATGCCGAGTTCGCGATGCATATCATCGACCGTTTTCGAACCTTTGAGGGACAAAAGTTTCGTGATGCGGTCTTGTGCGGCGGCTTTCGCCTCTTTGAAGGCGTCGTGATTGTCGTCCACCTTTCCGATCGTATTGCCGGCGATGTAGTGCCCAATCGTGTACGGGATTACAAAATATCCGTCGGCAAGACCCTGCATCAACGCCGATGCGCCAAGACGGTTGGCTCCGTGATCCGAAAAGTTCGCTTCACCCAAGACATGAAGTCCCGGAATGGTCGACATCAAATTGTAATCCACCCAAAGGCCGCCCATTGTGTAGTGAACTGCAGGGTAAATTCGCATTGGAACTTTGTAAGGATCTTCACCGGTAATCTTCGCGTACATGTCGAAAAGATTGTCGTATTTCTCTTCGATGCCTTTTTTGCCGACACGCTTAATGGAATCGCGGAAGTCCAAATAAACCGCAACCTTCGATGGACCAACGCCAAGTCCTTCATCAACACGGTACTTTGCCTGGCGCGAGGCTATATCGCGTGGAGCAAGGTTCCCGAAGCTTGGATAAACACGTTCGAGATAATAATCGCGATCTTCTTCTGGAATTTGATCTGGAGATCGCGGGTCGCCTATTTTCTTCGGCACCCAGCAACGGCCGTCGTTGCGAAGCGATTCTGACATCAACGTCAACTTTGACTGGTGATCGCCCGAGTACGGAATACATGTCGGGTGAATCTGCGTGAAACAAGGGTTACCAAAGGCTGCACCCTTGCGGTGAGCGCGCCACGAGGCTGTCACGTTTGACTGCTTCGCATTGGTTGAGAAGTAAAACACGTTTCCATATCCGCCAGTCGCCAAAATGACGGCGTCTGCCGAATGAGATTCAAGTTCACCTGTAACGAGGTTGCGAACGATAATTCCGCGCGCTTTTCCATCGATGACAACGAGATCAAGCATTTCGCGACGGTAATGAAGCTCGACTCCGCCAGCATTCACTTGGCGCATCATCGACTGATAAGCACCAATCAACAATTGTTGGCCAGTTTGTCCGCGAGCATAGAATGTTCGCGAGACTTGCGCGCCACCGAACGATCGGTTCGTCAACGTTCCGCCGTACTCACGAGCAAATGGAACACCTTGGGCAACGCACTGATCGATAATATTCGGCGAAATTTGCGCCAGGCGATAAACGTTCGCTTCGCGAGCGCGGAAGTCACCACCCTTTACCGTGTCATAGAAAAGTCGATAAACCGAATCGCCGTCGTTTTGATAGTTTTTAGCGGCGTTGATTCCGCCTTGGGCCGCAATCGAATGCGCCCGACGAGGTGATTCGTGGATACAAAATGTTTTTACCTTATAGCCAAGTTCCGACATGGTCGCTGATGCCGAGGCACCCGCCAAACCAGTACCGACAACAATAACCGTGTGCTTTCGTTTGTTGGCTGGGTTTACCAGCTTCATTTCAAACTTATGCTTGGTCCATTTGTCTTCAAGTGTTCCGCCAGGAATTTTAGAATCTAATTTCATCGCTTACCTTCCCGCCAAAAAGAATACGTAAATCGGCTGAGACAT
>JAXMMN010000578.1:0-1988 GCA_034366485.1 Bdellovibrionales bacterium | reverse complement strand
ACTCGTGCACCGTAGGTCTTCATCGAGTGCGCAGAGCCTTTGCCCACGTCTCCGTAACCGGCAACAACAACGACTTTTCCAGCAAGCATCACGTCTGTCGCGCGCTTGATTCCGTCGGCAAGCGATTCGCGGCAACCGTAGAGATTGTCGAATTTTGATTTTGTGACCGAGTCATTGACGTTGATCACTGGGAGTTTCAAGAGGCCTTTTGCGTGCATCTTTTCAACATTGTGAACGCCAGTTGTTGTCTCTTCCGAGATTCCAACCATTTGCTTCAACATTCCTGCGAAACGCTCTTCGTGCATCATGTTGGTGAGATCACCACCATCATCAAGGATCAGGTCATAGCCTCCTGGTCCCCAGCCAGCGATCGATTGCTCAACACACCAGTTGTATTCTTCTTCTGTTTCACCTTTCCAAGCGAAAACCGGAATTCCCGCAGCCGCAATCGCGACAGCGGCGTGGTCTTGAGTCGAAAAAATGTTGCAGCTTGACCAGCGAACTTGAGCGCCGAGTTCGACAAGTGTTTCAATCAACACGGCCGTTTGAATTGTCATGTGCAAGCAACCAGTGATTCGCGCGTTCTTTAAAGGCTTTTTCGCGCCGTACTCTTCGCGAAGCGCCATGAGACCTGGCATTTCAGTTTCCGCGAGGCTGATTTCTTCTCGGCCCCAACGAGCGAGTTCCTCGAACGTCTTCGCGTCGTCCATCGCCGCTTTGCAAACGCGGTAGTCGGGTTTTCCGTCTTTAGTTTTTGGAACTGTCGAAAGAGCTGATTTAGAAGTCATATGAGTGTTTCCTGCGTTGATCCCAGCATCGAGTGCCATGCGCATCCTTTCAAGATTAGACGAACTGATTAGGTCGTAATGAATAGAGACCATATTGGTCGACCAGAGCTCGGTCAAGCCAAGCCCATACCGCCCACACCAAAGTTCAATTAATTGTCGCCTATGGGACCGTGAGGATCTCTGGACCGGTCTCTGTGATAAGGACCGTGTGTTCAAATTGAGCTGAAAGTGACTTATCAGCCGTAATATACCACTGGATGCTTGAGTTCGCGATCGGGTACTCAATCATCTCGGCATCGGTTTCGTTGACCATCGGTTCGACTGTGATTGTCCCGCCTGGAAGCAACCGGTCACCCCGCCCCTTTTTACCGAACGAGGGCACAAACGGATCTTCGTGGAAGATTCGACCGATTCCATGGCCGCCAATTTCCTCGACCACGTAGAATCCATTTTTCGTCGTGAACTTATTTATCGCAAAGCCGATGTCACCGGTTGTGCCGAAGGGTGTGATCGCTTCGATGCCTTTTTCCATGGCTTTCTTTGCTATTTCAGTCACTTTCCGAGCTCGTTCGGAGACCTCACCAACAAAGAACGTCGCCGATGTATCCCCATGAAAGCCATCCAGCAAACAGGTGACGTCGACGTTGATGATGTCGCCTTCTTTTAAAATTTCGGATCCAGGAACGCCGTGGCAAATGACATGATTGACGGACGTGCAAATCGATTTTGGGTAGCCCTTGTAGCCGAGTGGCGCAGGCTTTGCGCCATGAGAAAGAGTAAAGTCATAGGCAATCTTGTCGAGTTCATCCGTGGTAATGCCCGGACGAACAAACTTGCCTGTGTGCTCGTGGCAGCGGGCCGCAAGTTTTCCGACTTTAGCCATGAGCTTGATTTCATCTTTGGTCTTGATCGTCATGGGCAGAGGTTAACACAACTAGACACGAAAGACACCACTGGAGGCCGAGATCGATGTAAAAAAGCCCCGGCTCTGTGAAGAGTCGGGGCTTTCGTATTCGATCAGCGAATTAAAAATTCGCTAAAAGACTACTTCGAAAGATGCTTCGAAGCGTACTTTGTGAGTTCGAACATTGTGACTTTAGTTTTGCCACCGAAAATTGGCTTCAACTTGTCGTCAGCGTGGATCATGCGACGGTTAACTTTGTCTTGCAGACCATGCTTGTGGATGTACTCCCACATTTT
>JAXMMN010000577.1:0-5290 GCA_034366485.1 Bdellovibrionales bacterium | reverse complement strand
CTGAAGATGCTCGCTGTTTTCTCGGGAACAAATTGCGACGTATTGAAAACGAAGGCAGTGGTGTTGAACGGTTCCAAGTTGTTTTGGTTTTCGCCACTAAACATACGACCGAAGGCGCTAGAGAGGTTGATCTGGTTGATGCCCATTGTTCCCGAATTATCGACAACGAAAATCAGCTTCAATGGTGGGAAAGCGTCGGCGTCGCCAGCCGTTGCTTCTGCGTAGTTCTTGTCGGCAAGGATGCTATTGAGATCTTCGACGCCCTCAAAAGCCATGTTGTTACCGCAGTTTTGATAGCCGAACGAGATCGTCAGCACGGCCGCAGTAAAAGTGAGATAGATTTTAACTCTTTGAACCATCGTCATCTTGCGTCCCCACGTTAGTACCGATCGGACCTAGCTCGACCAAAGATTAGCTTCAATGGGTAAGAGCAAAGGCCGTGCGACCAAGTGTTTCAAGGTGAGATGCGAGAACGAAACTATCCGGAGATGAGGCCTTTACAGCTGTTCGATTTTTTCTAGATCGACGAACTCTTTTTCAGGACTATGGCGATGACGTTCACAATCTACCCAAATTCCGGTGCTGATCCACCGATTAAACGCTGCTCACGCGATCAGTGCGCCCTCACCGTTTCATGTTGGGATTTCTCGCGAGATCGTCCAAAGAATTGTTACTAAACCGTCATAGACAGAAATTTAGACACTCTCAAATAGGCCCCAGTGCTATTTCCCCAGCACCGAAGTGACGATCGACTTCACCGCGCGAGCGTCGTTTAGAACATAGAAATGAAGATTTTTGCAGCCATGATTGATGAGATCTTTCGCCTGCATCAAGGCCCATTCTTGGCCGATCGCCTCAGCCCGTGTGGGATCTTTCATGACGGCATCGACCAACGCATCTGGAAGATCAATGAAAAATGCTTTCGGCAAAGTTCGAAGTTGCGCGGCCGAGCGGAGAATTTTTAAACCTGGAACAATCGGCACAGTGATGCCGGCTTCGCGGGCTGCTTTTTCAAATGCGTAGAACTTTTCATTATCGAAGAACATTTGGGTTGTGACGTAATCGGCCCCCGCATCGACTTTTCTTTTTAAGTTTTGTATGTCGATCTTAAGACTTGGCGCTTCGAAATGTTTTTCGGGGTAACCTGCGACGCCAACACAGAAATCCAATGGATCACTATTGGCGATGTCTTCTTGAAATTTTCCTCGTCGAACTTCTGATATTTGTTCGACAAGATCAACGGCGTAGCGATTTTTTACTGTCCCATTTGCGCCAGCGGCCGAACCCTGTGGGGCATCTCCGCGAAGAGCCAGGCAATTGTGAATGCCTAAAAACGAAAGCTCAATCAGCGCGTCTTCGGTTTCTTCTTTCGAAAACCCCTGACAAAGTATGTGCGCCACCGTGTCGATCTTAAAGCGGTTTTGAATGATGCCGCAGATACCAAGTGTGCCCGGTCGTTTTCGAACCGTACGTTTCGAAATACTACCATCGCTTCGTTCGTGATATTGAGTGACCGACGAATGAGACGTCACGTCCATCCAAGGCGGATTCAGCGTCGCAAGTTCTTCAACGACATCAATAATGTCTTTGATCGACGATCCTCGAGGCGGCGGAACGATTTCATAGCTGATTTGTGGGCCATGGCCCTTGGCCTCAGCCTCTTTGATGTGATCAATGACTTTCATAGACTGAACATTCTAGCCCGGCCTCTGGCGAAAGTGCAATGCCAGAAGGCCTTCTAGAGCTATTGCTACCTTTACTTGGCAAATCCCAATGCCTCAACAAGGACACTGAACACGTTGTCAGCAATTAAGGCGTGACCCTTTTCTGTTGTGTGCCCGAAGTTCGCGCCAGAGGCCCTCGCAAAGAGGTCCGT
Organism: Bdellovibrionales bacterium; assembly: GCA_034366485.1. Lineage (GTDB taxonomy): Bacteria > Bdellovibrionota > Bdellovibrionia > Bdellovibrionales > JAMPXM01. The sequence continues at coordinate 3,414 of JAXMMN010000577.1, read as the reverse complement.
AAAGTAGTCGGCTTCGTTTTGGCTATTAACAAGCAAGTTGAAATTTTCGTTCGAAATCAGGTGCACACCCACGGGAAGCACAGAAGATGACGGCCGCAAGTTCGTAGGCGACGACGCCTGGTCCGACGGCTGAAAATTGAAGAGATCTGCGTAGCCAGCAATTTTGGAAAGCTCCGCGCCTTCGTCTTTGCCGGCGTTCAAAAGAAGGCCAAGCCCCGCGACGCTTCCCTTCGGGTACTGCATTGCAAACCACTGAAACCCGTACCGCTCTTTCAATTTCAATAAGCGTCGATAAGAATCCTTGGTCGCCTCGATGGCCTTTTGATTGTCGTCGATCGAATAGCCAAGACTTTCCACCGTGGCTTTCAATTCAGGATCGCGTGCGGCACCAGCGCTGATGGCCAGCACAAAAAAGTCTGGCGTCAACGTCACACCTGCCCTTAGCCCCTCTTTGACAAGGGCCAAACACTCGTCCCACCTATTCAAGCGGTTCAAAGCAAAACAATACTGCTTGATCGAACCCTTTCGCGTAACGACAACTCGCCTAGCGCCTTCGAAATACCTCACTGCCAAAAGTCGGATCGCTGTTCGAAGCTCCGAAAGGTTTTCCGATTGAAGAGAGGGGGCTTCCGAGTATCCGTAAAGCCAAGTGGCCAAGACAATGTCGAGCTCTTCGCTGCGGTTTGCATGAGGCGGAGAAAGTTTCGGAGCGTCTTCCGTTTTGAAGCGCAGATATTCGAGCTCTGCGGCCTCCAGCCGATTCAACGAGGTTAAACTATTTTTTTCAACCCATGAGATGAAGGGATCTAGCGTTCGAGATTCATTTTCTACTGGGTGGTCATTGACGAACTCATTCGAAAGCCGATAGCACCCAGGACATCTTAACGAAATGTAGCTCCAGTAGAGAAGTCTTGCGACATAGCTGTTGGAGAGAAAAAAACCGCGTTCACTTTTTAGTGCGAGCGAGTCGTTGATGCCAGTCATCGTGATCACAGCATCTGGCACCGTCAGCTGCAGCACTTCTGTCAAATGGTCGACCAAAAGTGTCGATGATACTCCCGAGCGAGAGAGATTGATCATCTGAACTTCGCGATCGATACCAAGCGATTGGAAGTGCGCTTGAAGCTTTCGTCGCAATTGTTCGGGCCACGCGATATCTTTTTGACCGTAGACGGTGGTCGCGCTGGTAGATTCCCCTAGGACGACGATCTTTAGCGGCGGCCCAGAAAACTTCGTCGCTGTTTTTCCAGTTGTCTCAAGAAGCTCGCTCGCCGCCTTTTTCGCTAAGTGCTCACGTCCTCTCGTCGCCGCCGTGGCACGCATCGCAATCTCGGCGACCGCGATCAACAATACCAGCCCCATTAAAAACGCACTAAGCCGGGCAAATAGTTTAATTCGCATCACGCCAAAGATCCTTTTTCACGATCGACTGAAAGACCGTTTCTGCGAGGTGCGAGTGCCCCCTTGGTGAAAGGTGACCAAAGTTCAAGCCCCGTCCTCTTGCGAAAAGGTCGTCGAAATACTCGGCTTCGTTTCCGTTTTTAATGAGCTCATTGAAGTCTTCGTGACCAACGAACTGAATGTTCTTTGCTTCTGGACCCACCTGCACCGGTGGTCCGTTGTACAAGTACATCTCCTCAAAGTTTCTCAGAGGAGTCGCTGTGAAGATCGTTTTGAGCCCTTCCACACTTCCGCCTGGGTATTGCATTGAGAGCCAGGTAAAGCCGGCCTCTCGACTTAGTTTAAGAACGCGGCGATAAGAGGCAATGGTCGTTTGCATGACGGGGGCCCCGGGCTTCACGAAATAACCGTGATATTTTGCTGATACGTTTTGGGGGTCATAGGTCACCAAGAGGTAAAACAAATCGCCCGTGAGCTTTACGCCGTTGGCCAGCGCATCCCGGATGAGAGTCGCACATTCGTCAAAACCATCGATGAACTGGTAGATGAAGCACACTTGTTTGATATACGCTTTCCGCGTCTTCAAAAGGGGCCACGCATTTTTAAAATATCTCAGCGCTTCGGCATGCACCTCGGCTCGAAAGCGTCTGTTCTTATCTAAATAAAAATGAGTCTCTCTTGTCCGTTGAACGATAAAATTCGCCCAGATCAAATCTAGCTCTTTAACATATTCTTTTCGTGTGGACCTGAGCTCTTCGTAGGAGATACGCCACTTTTCAAAATCCTCTGCTTCGTTGAGCGGCGCGGAAGAAAGCTTTTCCAACATCGCAGCAAGCTGTGGGTCGGGATTCGCAATTAGTCCGTCTTCCTCGGGGGTGACTTCAAGCCGGTAGCAGCTCGGGCATTGATACGCCGCCCAGCCCCAGTAAATAAATCGACCGACATAGCTATGCGTGTACCAAAGACTGCGCTTTACTTGGATCGCCAATAGATCGTTCACTCCCATCATCGAAATAACTAAGTCCGGCGGATCACGTCGAACGATTTGCTCGAGTGCGTCGACTTGAAAGGGAGTGGCCGTGCCAGCTTGCGCAAGATTTTTAATGACTGCAAATTTTGGAATGCCGCTATCAGAAAAATGCTTGTTCAACTTTTGCGCCAAGGCCGCAGACCAAGATTCATCTATTCCCTTCAAACTAAAGGATTGGCTCGTGGATTCGCCAATCACCACAATCTTGAAGAGCTCTTTACCTGCCTGCGCCGTCGCTTCCGCCGTAACGCCAAAAGCCATGCCCCCGGAAAGGCTTGGAATCCGTGCGGTGATCCGCATCGCTGCTTCGGCGACGACGAAAAGTAAAACAAACCCCAAAGCAAAGGCGATCAACTTCCGTTTCATTTCAAAAAGGATAGCTTGGAAATTTAAAAATGCCTCCTTAAACTTATGAAATGCTAACGGGCTATCACTTGGCGCAAAACATCAAAGGTCTAGGCTTTACCGAACTCCATTCTAAAAACCGAAGAGACTTCGCTCGTGGAATAATTCAACGTTCGAGACTTTTTCAGAATGCCGATGATAAGAAGTGGGCCTGTGCCTTTCAGGCGCGAGTCAAAGATGCTCAAGTTACGATCGCAAGCTATCCCCAAGACTCCATCGTCCAAGTGAAGTCCGTCACCAAACACGATCTCATGCAAAATGGCCTTATGAAGAAGTCTTACGAAGTGACCGATAATTTTTTGATCGGTGTGCTTGTGCACCCAAGCACTGTCCCACTTGGGCAGTTTCGCAGACGAAATTTAATTTCGCGCTTGGTTTTTCGTCAGCCAGAGTGGCGATTCTCCTGGGCACCAGGAAGCCCCACGCCGTCAGCGGAAGCAGCCGTTTCACTAGCGGCGATTTTGCGGTTTTTAACCAGAGTTCCTATTCGTGAAATCGAACTCTCCGATGGCCTGCTCTGCTTCACGCACAAGCACTTAGAACACCACGCCGATATACCCCAGCTCGCAATCGAACTA
>JAXMMN010000576.1:0-8371 GCA_034366485.1 Bdellovibrionales bacterium | reverse complement strand
TAAGGTTGCGCATTGTATTTGAGACGATTTGTTGGCTTGAGGCCCAATTTATTTTCAATCAAGCGCCACTGAATCGATTGAAACCCGCTAGCAGGATAGAGCATATCCCGAAACTCTAAGAAATCTAGTGGCGTCATCGTTTCCAGAACTGCCACTTGGTCAACGAGCAGCCGTTGAATTTCGACAATTCGCGTGAGTTTGCTCACGACGCGACCCATGTCTTCTTCTTGAACGACAGTCTGTTGGAAAACGCTTAGAACAGAATCTATTTCGTGAAGGATTTGTCGAAACCAGAGCTCGTAGGTTTGATGAACAATTATGAACAGCATTTCATCGTGGGCTTCTTTGCCAAACTCCAAACTTCTTGGCGACTGAAGGTCGAGAAGGGTTCCGGTTTTTAGATATTCGGAATAGGAAATTGGCGGATAATTTTTATGGTGTGCCATGGAGTCCTGTTGGTCTAAAGACCCAAACGTTTAAGTTCGTTTTTGATTTTGTCGACTGCTTCGTTCTTTTTTTCTTCTATAACTTTCGTCGCTTCGGATTTCACTTTGTCTTTCAGTTTTTTAGTTTCGAGATCAACGGTCTTAGCGACCATTGTTGAGATCACTTCTTCGGCGATCTCTAAACTCGGTTCCTTTAATGATCCAGAGATTCTAATTGGAACTATAAGGCGTCCGGTTTTGTCACTATTTGCTTGGCGAAAGCTTCCGCCGATTTGTGTGCTAGCGATATATGCCGTGCCTTTTAGTTCGGTTTGGAAGTCCTTTTGTAGCCAACCTTGAAGTTCGAGCGAGTTTTTTTCCGGCGAATCCATTTTAAAGTCTTTGAGGTTCATACGACCTTTTGAGTAGGCGTACTTGGCAATCATATCGAAGGACGCACCTTTGGTGCTTAAACTTGGCTTAGCACCGAGGAGGCTTGCAACTTTCGGATTTTCGGCAATTTTCGCGTTTACCAATTCGTCGAACTTCAGGCTTGAAAGGAAGCCGTTCTTAACGGTCAGAGTGCCAGAGGCTGTTGCAGTGTCCAGCATGCTTTCTGGGGAAAAGGGTTTGATTGTCGACGTGAAAGTCCCATTAGAGATGCCACCGACAAGCGTTTTAAACTGAGGATCAAAATACTCTCCGGCGCTTGAAAGATTAAGTTGTTGAAATGTTCCAGCGATACTTGCACTGATATTTTCAACGGCGGTGGTCGCAAGTGCGGGTACACGAATCGCTTTGATGTCCATGCTCCCACCGAATGCTTGAGCGATTTTTGCTGTTCCAGTTAAATCGCCTTTATCGAGTGTCATGACGGTAGAGAGGTTTTTCATCTCGCCTGTCTTGTGTTTGATATTTGCGATTTGTGCATCGAGCACAATTTTAGAGCTCTGGACGACGGGCCACTTTAAAAATTCGAATTTTGACGCCTCTTCTGAAGCTTTCGGCGGCGAAGAGCTTTCGTTGAGAGAGGCTTTTGGTTTTTTTGCTTCGAGATAAATGACCTGAGGAGTGCGTAAGACCGTTCGACCGTTCAGAACAAGAGGGGACTTTTGGATGTCGCCTTTGAATAGCCCAGAGATTTTATAAGTATTAAAAACCGTTCCGCTTGGCACTTTTGACCGAACCGATCTCAGGGCTGGAACGAGATCGTAAAGCTGAGATAGAACCAATTGAGAGTCCACACTTGAATCGATTTTGTACTCTGGAGCTTTTTCCGTTCCGCCTATTGCCACTGTTCCTTTCGCAGACAGCGAGCTAACGTCCGTTTTCATTTCGAGCTTGTCGATTTTAATTTTTGCTCCGTCAGCGGCAGAGTCGAATCGTGTAAATAGGTCGCGGCCTCGTGCCTTGTTGAGTAGATCACCCCACTCGATTTTCACGTCCTTTAAGTCGACTGTTCCGACGGCTCTTCGAACTTTCCAAGTGGTTGCACTGAATGAGCCAGAGGCTTGAACGGCAGCGCGCAGAATACCTTCTGCAAATCTCCGATTTGGAGTATCGGCATCTTTCTTAAAGGAAAATGGAAAGACAATGTCTCGGGCATCAAGTGCATCGAGTTCAATTTTCGTGTCGGTCTTTAGGCGGCTCGGATCCGCAAGAGGAAGTTCAATTGCCGCCGCAAGAGTCATTGAGCCATTGGCTTGATTTATTTGGGCAGCGTTGATGACTGGCCCAGGATCTATTTGCCCTAGTAAGGGTACCAATTGCGGCCAGCCTTGGAGGTTAGGAAGTGAAACTCGGAGATCAAGCTTTGAGAGCCGACTTGGATTTATCGAAACTTGACCTTTCGTTGTCACGAGCAAATTCGCAAGACGAAATTCGACGGAGCTAATATCAAGCGTTGTTCCTGCGGCGGTGAGTTGGCCTTGCAGCCCCATCATGATAGCGGCATTTTTTTTAAGAATCCCATCTGCCCGGACTTCCGCATTAGTCATGTCGACCCGAAAAGTCGCCAGCTGAAGATCGATTCCTTCCAGTTTTTGGGCTGCCAGATTGTAATCAACCGCAAAGGGAATATCGAGATCGACGTCGACTGGCCCCTTGATCATGAATGGTTTTGGAGTTTGGCGGATCAGTTCAAAGGGAAGTGTTGCATTCTTTAGTTTGAAGAGCCCGCTCGCTTTTACCGCTTTATTAAGTGATCCGACGATTTTAACTGCGACTTCGGCCTGGCCTTTCAAGCGGCCGACAATCCCAAGCGCATCGCTTTCTGCTTTGTCCAGAGGAATCACACTGAGATCTGTTGAGAATCCGGAAGCGGTAAAGTCGATGGCTTGGCTTGGCCAATCGAGCTTGCCTTCGCTTTTAATCGTCATGCCCAGGGTCGATACGGATAAGTTTGAAATTTCGATTGGCACCAAAGTGGCGTCTGCAGACAATGTCGGTTTTGCTTGTAGGGTCCAGTCGGCTCGCATTGGTAATTCGGCACGATCGGCCAGAGCGAGCTTTAGTACGAGCTGGCCAGTTGAGCGAACATTCAGAGTTTCAGTGTTTCCGGTGGGAGAAACGTCCGCCCGAACAATTCCAGTCAGACCTTTTATTTTGATTGGCTTGCTGGCCGTTCCGACATCGATCTGTCCGTCGCGCAGTTCCGCTTCGATCGTCACGGGAAAGGGGAGGCGAGGGGTTTTCGCTTGAGGCACGGGAGACCGAGCTTCTTCGGTTGCAGCGGACTCGGGTTTTGAAGTCGCTTGAATTTGCGGCGTAAGAAGCTGCATTTTCAGCGTAAGGGCCTCTTTGGAATGAAGCAGTTGATAGATCCCGAGGAGAGTTTTTGGTGTACTGATGGAAATCTGTTGGGCACGAACGACAGGGGACTGCGGTGATGCTTGAAAAATAACGCCCTTAAGATCAACTGACAAACTTCCTACCGGACGCGTTACAAGGGAATCGATCGCGAGAACTTCTACGCCAAAATGATGAGGACCTTTTTCCCGTATGTATTCAATCAGAAGTCGATCGCGAACAGTATAAACACCAACCACCGCTGCGCCGATAAGGAGTAGTAAGAAAAACAGGAAAAATGTCACTGCACCTAAAAAGCTGCCGCGAGATTTTTGACTTTTGCTCAACGTCGGCCCCCTGATTTCGCAGTCTCGATAAATCGATCGAGATCAATGGTCGCAGTATTCCAAGAAGTCATCAACCTGGCTTCGCGAGTTTCTTCATTCCAGATGTAAAAGAACGCCGACTTCTTGAGGGCCTTTTCCAAATCTCTTGAGAATATCGCGAAAACACCATTGGACTGTGTTGGTTGAGTAAAGTGAATCTCTGCTCCTAGGCGAGCAGCATCTTCAAGTCCTTTACGTAGGTAGTTGGCCATAGCGATACTGTGACCTGCAATTTCCTTCCAAAGATCGGTACCTAAGAACTCGCAAAACTGCGCCGAAAGAAATCGAGTTTTACTAGGAAGTTGCATCAGCTGTTTACGAATGTAGGGGAAGGTTCTGGCGCGTTCTCGGGCGCGGTCGGACAAAAACAATACGGCTTCACCGAAGAGAAGCCCATTCTTCGTACCGCCAAAGGAAACTACATCTGCACCTTGGCAAACTTCAGAAAGAGAGAGGCCAGTCGATACGGCTGCGTTGACGAGCCTTGCGCCATCGACATGAAGCCAGAGTCCGTTGTTCTGACAAAAGCTTGAAAGCTGAAGAAGTTCCTGTTTCGAATAAACAGTTCCCACCTCTGTCGGCTGGGTAATTGACACAACCTTGCTTTGCGCAAAATGCTGATCGCCTTTGCGGATGAGGAGCTTCGCAATTTGATCAGGAGTGATTTTTCCTTCACTTGTTGCAGGAAGAACGTGAAGTTTGCAGCCAAGAATTCTTTCGGGCGCGCCGCACTCGTCGACGGCAATGTGGGCGTGCGAGCTGCAGATAACCGATTCAAACGGCTCGATCACGGCACTGATCGCAAGAATATTGGCAGCAGTGCCATTGAAGCAAAAGTAGGTTTCAGTTTGTTGGCCAAAGTGCTTGCGAAAAACTTCTTGTGCCCGATCGGAAACACGATCGGTGCCGTAGCTGGGTGCGAAGCCAAGGTTCACTGCTTGGATCGCCGCCATGATTCTCGGATGAACTCCGGAATGGTTGTCGCTGCCGAGGCCAAATGGAAAGTCGTCAGTCTTGTAGAGTTCACTATCGGACATTTGCATTGTCACAATTGAAACATAAATCGGTGAGCAATCAAAGCGGCCAGACGCGATGTGCGATCATCGATATCAAGAGGCGGTGAGACCTCGTAGATTCCAATCGATTGAACGTCTAGGCGATTGAGGCACCAGCTGAACGAATCGAAGAAATCTGCGGGCAAAAAGCCTGTGGGCCAACTTTGGCTCGCGCCGGGTGCGACAGAAGAACTGAAAGCATCGATGTCGATCGACAAAAAGGCCGAGCGCCGACGCAGTGCTGCTTCTCCAAGGAAGCGTTGGAGAGTTCCAGTGAGACTGAGGCCTTCCAAGGCCCTAGATTCTTCAAAAGAAACCAGACCGCCGCGGTCCTGAACCCATCGGAGGTGCGCGCGCGAGTTGCATTGTCCTTGGAGCCCAAGTTCGATGAAATCGATTTCTGGAAACTCTTCGAGAAGTCTATAAAAGGGTGTGCCGCTTGTGAGGCCACGATCTGTTGGCCGCACATCAAGATGCGCATCATAATTAATAACGAGTGGTCTTTGTCCCTTGGCAATTGCTTGTTCACAATACGCAGCCGCGTCGGGAAATCCATAGTCGTGTCCACCGCCAAGAGTGATAAGTCTGGCGCCAGTTTTTAAAACTTTTCGAACAGTTTCTCGGGCGAAATCGTGTCGATCACCGAGGGTTCCGGTTCGTCCTGCGTCGACATCGCCGAGGTCGAAGACTGGAAAAAAAACGTCGGGGTTTTCTTGAGAGAGATCAAGGAACGCAGGTGGTGTCATGCGGTAGAGAAAATTTCGAATACGGGTTGGGGCGAGGCTCGCTCCGATTCTTCCGCCGTTGAGTTTGATGCCCGAATCGTCTGGATAGCCCATCAACGCAACGGGTGGATTTTTTGACTGCTTGGATTGAGCCAAATCAATCAAGGCGCCGCATTTTACGATGTCGCCCAATCGCGGATCGGCCGGATCTTGACGAGAAAATAGTAAATCTTTGTCGATCGGAATTAACATTCCCGTATCGTCCCTCTTAGAGAGGCGAAAGGGAATAAACTTCTGCCGTGAGTCCCGACTTCGTATCAAAAAGCTCGAGCTGAAGACGGTCTTTTTCGATAGTCAGCTTACCAGCGAAAACGGGATGTGCCGGGCGTGCCGGAAGTGCCGCCGGTGTAACTGCTGATGGGGTTTCGACCATCAGAATCGAATAGCCAGAACCAGCCTCTGGCGCCAACGTATAATTTAGCTCTTTGAGTTTTTGAAACCGCAACGGAGTCGCCGCGCCGGTCGGAGTATTGGGGCGATAAAGAACCATCCGATTGAAGTTCTCAAACTTCATGATGTCCCATTTTTCGCTTTTCCACGTGCGAATCAAGCGTTTGAGACCCACAGATTCGATTCCATTGACGTAGATTGAATCGATCGAACCATTCTGATCGTGGTCAAGGTACTGCCCACTTAATACGACAAAGTCTCCGGCTTGAAGAGCTGCAAGCGATTCTCGAATTAACAAAGAGGTCTCAATCGGAAAACCTTTCGGCCCCGAGACGGGCGCGGAGAAGTGGCTTCCAATAACTGGACGCACGCGAATCTCTTCGACGTTAGAGCCCAGGTGTGAGGAGATTTTTTCGAAAGAGACGATGCCGTGAATAGACTCGGCATAGCTCATTGAGCTACAGCCGACGAATGCGACAAAACCGACGATGCTTAAAATTCGACGCATCAACAAAGGCAATCCCTCCTGCCAGGACGGCGGATTCTTAGCGAGCCGGTCATGGGGCGTCAAACTTCCTTTCGGCTACGCGCAAAGCGTCGGATGTCTTATGCTTTTCAAGTGAGCAACGGGATATCTTGGGAAGAAGTTTTCTTTGAAAGTACGGTCAAAAACTGGGGCCGACGGGTGCGTGAATTTCAGTCATCTGGAGCACCTCTAAGTCTCGCAGAGTCTAAGGTTCAAGAAATTCGATTGGACTGGCTTGTTCACATGGGCGGGCCGCTTCGTGAGGTCTTTGATCAGTATTGTGATGCCAGCGGTCAAAGGCCCGGAGGTCTTGAGCTGACAGTTTCCATGTCGCCGGATCCCGTCCTCGTTTTTGAAGTACAATCATGGCTCGGTGCACATGCTCGACGAGGAACATTGTTTCGGGTTTCAGCCGATGAGCGATGGCGTGAACACCTTGCAGACCTCAAAGTTCCTGTAAAGTTTGAACGACGTGTTTTTACCGACCGATCAAGTGAGAGTGTCGATCGATTTCTTGGGTACTTGTGGCGAGATTTGTCGCTCGATCAGGCTCAAAAGTCCGCACTATTAGCGGCCAGTCACCAGCAAATAGCAGAGTCTTCGAGTAGTGAGCCTCCTTGGAATGTGTGTCGCACGCTCAGTAGGTGGTTGAAATTTCGCCGTGAGAGCAACCAGGCGTCACCGCGCTTTTCTCAAAGCGATGTATTTGAAATCGAGAAGCGCGCGTCATTGGTGCTAGCTTTTTTGAGCCCTCAAGACGAGGAGCAAGAAGCAAAATCACTGGAGTCTCGAGCGCTGATGTTGAATCCAACACTTGAAGTCTTGGTACGGCCAGCTCTGCAATCGGGACGAAATTTGAAGCCTCTGGTGGTTGTTGGTCGATACCGAGATTCCATGTTTGAACATGACCTGAATATGGTCGAGGCCGCAATTATGGAATTTGTGAGGGAAAGTTTTCGCGCGCCAGAGGCGGCAGTTTGTTCGGCCGTTGCTTTGGAATTGGAAAAAGAGCTGGAAAACAATCTGGAACGAGGACAACAAGAAGTTTACCAGTCCGTTCAGCGCCTAAAGTTTGAGGGTCTAATTCTGTCTTCGGAATTTCAACAAAACGTCTGATGCGAGCGACTTTAAATCGTCAGGCGTTTCGTGCTTTGCGAGGAACTCTTCAACGCAAGGTTGAAGTTCATTGAGGTTTAGATTTTCGATCACAATGAGCGCATTTCTCTTTAAACCGAAACCTCGCGCGCGAGACATTGGAGTGTCTTTGAAGCGCCGCTGGAGTTCGCGATTCGAGCTTTCGAGCAGGAGCCGAAGTTCTTTGACCAGCGCGTCTCGTTCGGTTTCTTTTTTGAAGGAAGTTGAATCGGTTAGGCGATTCATGGAATCTTTTCCCCAAACTTTGCCATTCCACGGGCAAACGGTTTGGCATAAATCGCAACCGAAGAACCAATCTTGAAATCCTTGACGCAAAGCCAATGGCGGAACTTTTTTTGATTCGATCGTCCAATATGAAATGCATCGTCCGGCATCTAAGACGCGTGGTTCTTTGAGCGCACCGGTTGGACAAATGTCCAAGCATCGAGTGCAGGTTCCGCAGTGATCGGGACTGGTGAGGCTGGCAGATTCTACGTCGAGAGAAGTTAGGATTTCTGCGATAAAGAAGAGACTTCCTGCATTCTTGTCGATCACGCAGGTGTTTTTCCCGACCCAGCCCAAGCCTGCACGAAAAGCGAGATCGCGTTCGAGGATGGGTTCTGCATCTACCGAAAAGCGAAACTGGTGACCAGGGTAATGCTGTTTTAGCTCCTGCATTGTCGGTTCGAGTTTCGCTTTAAGTGCTGTGTGATAGTCGGCCATATTTGGCGCGAACTTCGTGTAGAGCGCGGTGCGAAGCGAAGTTTCAGTCGTAGGAACGCTTGTTACATAATCGATGGCAAAAACGATTGCTGAACGGGCAAAGGGCAGCCACTTCCGAATGTCTTCTTTGGCGTCGCGATGGCGAACGAGGTACTCCATG
>JAXMMN010000575.1:0-9331 GCA_034366485.1 Bdellovibrionales bacterium | reverse complement strand
CGATGCCTATTATCAGTCGATACGGGTCAAGTCTTCCCGATCTTACATCGGCCAAAGAGGTGATTTTGCTACTCAGTCAGAATTCGAAAGGCGAATTCCGACTTACAATGGAAGGAAGCTTCGAATCAACTGCGAAGCTCTCCGAGATTGAAAGCCTCGTAGCCAAACACAAAACCAACTAGCGAATCGCTTGCACAAACTCTCGAGAGACGCCGATTCCGTCTGTGCTCGCCTCAACATCCACGTAGTGCCTAGAAATTTCGATTCCACCAGATGTTTCAACTCGAATCTGCCATTCGCCCGGTGTGTAGTTGGACTTATAGGAAAATCCCCGAAAACCCATTTCCCGCCCCCCTTGAATACTCATCGGCACCTTGTCGCTTGAAACCCATTTTCCTTTTTGGTTTTTCGTTAGCCAATGGATCACAACCGAATCAGAAATTCGCGTGGGCGAATAAATTTGGGCGTAAAAATAAAGCTTGTCACCAGGGATTGCGCGAAATGGCCTGTCGGAAGTTTGCCAAAATTTCCACCACGGTTTTTCGAAACTCAAAATGTACTGACCAGACTTCTTTTCAATGGAGTGGTAAACACCTTGCTCGACCACACTCAATGGCACAGGAGGAATCCAACCCAAAACATAGAACAACGAGAACACGGTCAAAATCGTTCCACTTGGATAAAGCATGGCCCTATGAAGCAAACGTCGATCTGTAAAAGATTTCTCGAGTAAGCGCACGTGCAGGAAGAAAGCTAACCCAGTTAAGCCCACGGCAAGCAAAAACGGAATCCAACCGACAAAGCCAAGACCGATTGGCAATAAAATTGAGAAAAAGGAAAAGAGACAAATCGCATACATGGCGACTTTCGACGCGACACTTGCCTTTTTAACGAAGGGCAATTCGTTTGCTAGGACAAGCGCGAGCATCACAATCAAAAAGATGAAACTACTCATGAGTGAGGCGCTCTTGATATAAAAGAGCGAGTACAAATTTAACAGACTACCGAAGGAAAAATGCAGCAAGAGACTTCGGTACTGCCAAAACTTCTTTACACGTGGACCCGGTTTATATTTTCGAAGTCGATAGAGCACTTCAAAGTGTAAAAGCGATCCCACGATTGTCATATAGATCAGCTGTTGAATAATTCCGAAGAAGTCATCTGGAGTGGAAAGTAGAAACACATCCAAGATGAAGCCGCCAACAAAGAAACCAACTTCAAGCTTGGTCTCGTTTTCTTCGACATATTTTTTGACTTTATCGGACAAAGACGGCGGCGTATTTCCAAAATTTGAATCATTTGACTTAATGTCTGTCATCACGCCCGTCCTTGAAAATCGAGTTCAAAGCGCAGCCAAAATGCATCTTCACTTCCGCCAAGATCCAAGAGGCGATGCTCGACCGTAACTGAGTCTAAAAACTGTATGGTAGTTAAATTTGGATTTCTCGACGAGAGGTCCGTTTTCAAACCTGTAAAGCCCTGAGACTTGAGTGCTAACAAGCTATCTGAAAAGTAAACAGGCGAAAGTGCGGCGGCTAGGCACCAAGACGCCTCGGGAACATCCAAACTGAGATCATGAAACGAAAGCGACAAGCGCTTTAACTTTAAAGTCTTCCATTCAACGGCAATATTGTAAGCCTCTTCCGAGTCTCCCGAAGCAAGCGCTCTCGTAAATCGAAAAACCTCAGCTCGAACCCGTCGTCGAAGTTCTGCTTGCCGCGACTTCATATCCGTCGCTGCCTTTTCGGCGTTCTTTAAGGCCTCGCCGTCGCCAGGAGAACCCTCGAGTTTCACGGCGCCACCCAACTCCACAAAGTCTGATCGCAGCCGATCCCATTCGTCCATCAGCGAAGAATCGACAGAACGTAAAATCAACGCAATTTCGGTTTCAAATTCCATAATCTCATCATTCTTGAAACTATCTGGAACTGTTTTAACTAAAACCTTATAGACATCATTGATCGTCCTCAGGAGTACACCCTCACCGCGACTCATATCGTATTCGCGTATGTAGTCAGAAAAACTTAAGCCCTTTTCTAACATTTCGCGAACGATGGATTTTGGACGTATGTTTTCTGTTCCCACCCACGGATGTTTTTCCGACCAATCATTGAAAGTCTGGTAAATAAAATCTCTCAGAGGTTTTGGGTGTTCAACGAGTTCAAGTTTTTCTTGCCGTTCCTCGAATTCAACACCTTCCGCCTTCAACTGAAGGTAAAGTTCCTGGCGCGCTCGATCAGTTTGTTTTCGAATAATCAAATCAGGCGATTCACAGATCGCCTCACACAGCGTGATCACATCAAGAGAGTAAGTTTCGCTTGCGGGATCTAAAAGCTTGAGCGTGTCGATCAACCAAAGGGACAGCGATTGATGTAAAGAAAAATCTGTCTGCAAATCACCATGCACTTTTAGGGGATTCAACGTGATTAAGTTTCGCTCGAGAAGAGATCTGAAAAGCTCAAATGCCCGCTTGCGATGTTTTCTTTTAGCGGTTGCGGTCTCGTGCGAAACTCGAATCAACCGACGAAGGGACTGGCACCCGTCTTCATTTTCTCGCATCAAAACTGACAAAACCATTTCGTGATCAACATGAAACCGAGATTGAAGGGATTCCGGAATCGACTTTGTAAGCTTCATGAAAGTCGCCTCATCCCAATGGACGAAACCTTTTTCAGGTGGCTTTGACTTGACGATCTTCTTTGCTTTTTTTGGATCTAAAGCGACTTTTCGCTCTAACTTCACATTTTCAATCACGTGCTCGGGTGCTTGTGCGATGACATAACCACGGTCATCAAACCCACGCCTTCCGGCACGTCCTGAAACCTGATGAAAATCTCGACTCGATAAGATCGCGGTCTTTTCTCCGTCGTACTTGCAAAGCTTGGTGAAGAGCACTGTGCGAATTGGAATGTTGACGCCGACTCCCAACGTGTCAGTTCCAGAGATCACCTTGAGGTGTCCCTCTTGTGCCAGTTTTTCAACCAGAATTCGGTACTTCGGAAGAAGTCCCGCATGATGCACGCCGATTCCGTGCTTTAAATACTTCTGAATTTCTTTTCCATATGGGGAGCGAAAAGGAATGTCCTTTAAGCGCTCGAGGATCGCCTTCTTTTGATCCTTTGTCAGAATATCTACACTCATTAGATTTTGTGCCTCTTCAGCAGCTAAATTCTGAGTGAAGTTCACGAGATAAATCGGCGCACGACCTAGCTTCAATGAATCAGTAATCGTTTCGTGCAAATGCGTTTCACCACGGTATTCAAATTCTAAGGGTACAGGTCGCTCAAGCCCCGTGATTAACCGCGTTGGCTTCTCGGTCAGCTTTTCGATTCCTTCCTGGAAAAACGTCATGTCACCCAAGGTCGCAGACATCAATAGAAACCGTGCACGAGAAAGCTCTAAGAGTGGAATCTGCCAAGCCATTCCCCGCTCGCGATCCGAGTAGTAATGGAATTCATCCATGATGACGTCATCAACTTTGGCATCTGCACCATCACATAGTGCCATGTTCGCCAAAATTTCAGCTGTGCAACAAAGAATCGGTGCATCGTGATTCACCGATCCATCTCCGGTCATGAGGCCTACACTCTCGGCCCCAAAAAGCTTACAGAGGTTCAAAAACTTTTCGTTTACCAGGGCTTTCACAGGGCAGGTGTAAACAGATCTTTTTCCAAGAGCCATTGAGTTGAAGATCAACGCCTCTGCGACAAGACTCTTTCCACTCCCTGTGGGCGTGTTCAAAATGACGTTCTCACCAGCCAACAGCTCCAAGATCGCTTCCTCTTGGGCATTGTAGAGATCAAAACCAATTTCGGTCAGATAGCTTAAGAAGCGATCTAAGATAATATCTTGCGGTTCACCGCTGGAAAGCTCTTGGAAGGATGGAATGCGTTTGAACAATGGCTGACGGATAAGACCTCCGAAAGCCAAGATGCTAGATCATGCGGGACGATTGATCCACCCACCGCTACCCGTGTCATTGCTCGTCGAGATTTTTTCGATCTTGACTCCGTAGAGTGCCAATCCTTGACGGCTTTCTGTACGAACGATCTGTCCTTCAAATTCGACAGCCGTACGATGATCGTCACCAATCGTGCCTTCGATGATGTCACCGTTCTCAAAAACCGCAATTCCCATGGGTCGAAGCTCGCGAAGTAAGAGCCCAAATTGGTTGTAATTGAGCGTTTCAAACTCCAAACGTCGTTGACCTGGTTTCGATGCGCTTACAGGCATGCGCCCATTGAAACGCACGGCGATCCGAAGTGAGCCTGACTCGGTGAGCGTCGGTGGCGCAGATTCGTCAAACGGAATTCGCTCGACAGATATGAAGGTGTCATTCGTCACATCATAGGCCGTCAAATGGCCGCCAAAAACGCAGCCCGTGTCAACGTTGATTCGATTGGGCCGGCGCTCTGGTTCCGCATTTGGCGTGTGACCATGCACCACAATCTTGCCCCAATTTTCGGTGGTCGTAAGAAAGGGCCCCCGAGTCCACAAAAAGGTTTCGCGGTCTAAGACGGGATCCAAGTCGCGAAGCTTTTTCTTTAATGGAACACCGGCATGAACAAAAAAGTGAGATTCTGTTTCATAGAACAGCTTTAAACTCTTCAAAAACTCTACGTGCGATTGAGGAACTTCAAACGAACCGTTGGGGCCCGCATAGTTGGCAAGGGTCGAGCCTCCGCCATTGAGAATAAATAGACCCGAGCCGATACTTTCTGGCCGCTCGAGGAAGTCTAAAAACATCGCCTCGTGATTTCCCATGAGCGCCACCACTTCGCAGCGCCTCTTGAGGTCCACGACAATGTCTATCACACGTCTTGAATCGATTCCTCGATCGACATAGTCGCCCAAAAATACAATCAAAGTGTCACGAGTGATCGGTATATGCGCGAGCAAGCTCTCAAGTTCGGTGGCGCAACCGTGCACATCGCCAATTGCGTAAATCTGCCTTCGGGTTCCTGATTTCGTGTTCGACATCGAAATCAGTCTACCCGAATCTCGATCGGGTCTGATAGAACCGGTCTCATGCTAAGCCGAAAAACTCGACTCGCTCGTGCTGCCATTATTCAAAACCGACTTGAAGAGCTGTACCCCGAAACGCCAGTTCCTCTGGACCACAAAGACGCGTTCACTTTATTGATCGCCGTTCTGCTTTCGGCACAATGCACAGACAAAAGGGTTAACGAGGTCACCCCTAAACTATTTAAATTAGCCGATACTCCGCAGAAAATGGCAAAGAAGACTGCAGCAGAAGTACTTGAAATTGTGCGCCCGTGTGGACTCGGTCCCCAAAAATCCAAAGCCATCGTCGGACTTTCGAAGATCCTCATCGAATCACACAAAGGTCGAGTTCCAAAAACCTTGGAGGAACTTGAGGAGCTTCCCGGCGTTGGACACAAAACCGCACAAGTCGTTGTGGCTCAAGCCTATGGAATCCCAAGCTTCCCGGTTGACACTCACATTCACCGGCTAGCGAAGCGCTGGAAGCTGACCAAGGGGAAAAACGTGCTCGAAACAGAGCGCGATTTGAAAGACCTTTTTCCCAAAGAAAAGTGGAACAAACTTCACTTGCAGATCATTTTCTATGGACGCGAACATTGTTCGGCTCGAGGCTGCGACGGAAAAACCTGCGAGCTGTGTCGGACGTTGAACGTGTCCCCGAAAACTAGCATCCATTCGTAGTCACTTCCTCTCGTCATTCATTGGAAACGTTGATTTCTAGCGTCTACCTAGCTGGACGTTTGTCCCGTTCAAGTCTGGGACTTGCGGGATTTTAATCCCAGACTTTGGTTCCATTTTGGAACTTTTGCCTACCGACTAAACAAACTTAAGGAGAAACTTTCTCTGCACTCATGATTTTTTAAGCCGTTGTCCAAGGAAGGAACAAGCATGGCGAATTTTTTAACTCATTTCACAAAATACCTCGTTGTCTCGACTGCGACTCTATCTGTCGTTTCAACAACTGCTCTCGCACACAGCGTTTCCGATAGCTCAACATCAAAACCCAAAGAGCTCTGCACAGGCTTTCTTCCAGAAAACGACATGCAGATCCCGGTTGGCTTCAAGTCCCTCGCCGGCGGCGGAATCACAGAAACACAATTCAACGCCGTCATTGATCGCGCTGAAAAAATCTTTGCTCCAGTCGTTGCCAAGCAAGGTGCAACGCTCAAATTCAATCGCAAATGGACCGATGCAACCGTCAACGCTTCCGCTCAACAAATGGGAAAAAGCTGGATCGTGAACATGTACGGCGGCCTCGCGCGCCATCAAGCAACTTCGGAAGAAGGCTTTGCCTTGGTTGTGTGTCATGAGCTTGGCCATCACCTCGGTGGCGCGCCAAAAATCAAAGGCTTCTTTGGAGCCAATGACTGGGCGACCAACGAAGGTGGATCAGATTACTACGCAGGCCTCAAATGTCTTCGCGTTTTCTTTGCTGAAGACGACAACGCCTCGATCGTTGCAACTGCGAAAGCCGACGGAAAACTTTCGCCAGTTGCAGAAGCGCTTTGCGAACAAGAGTTCTCAAAAACTGAAGACCAACTTCTTTGTAAGCGCACAAGCATCGGTGGAACATCCGTGGCTGGCCTCTTCCAAGATCTCCGCAAAGAACCGACGGCTCCAGATTTTGCTAAACCCGACACTCGCCGTGTAGCTAAGACCGACGACAAGCACCCTGCTACACAATGCCGCATGGACACCTACCTTGCTGGCGCGGTCTGCAACGTCGACGTGACTTTGCCAGTCTCAAATACTGATTATCGTCAAGGATCTTGTGTAGAGAATGTAGCAAAGGTAGGGTTCCGACCACGTTGTTGGTTCGCTCCATAGGCCAAAACGACCAATTGTCCATCGGGGAGATCAGTGCTAATCTTGCCCGATGGTTTCGAGCTCGCCTTCTGATTCTGAATTAAAAGCGATTTTACTGGTTCAACCTAACGCCCGGACTTTTGGTTCGGGCGTTGCTTTTTCGCTCCCCGATTCGCCTTCATGGCGAGAGCGTTGGACCGAAATCCCCCCTTCACGAACACTCGAATCAGGCGAACTTCTCGAACAATGGGTGAGCCCCGCGTGGCGCGCAAGCGATGTCCCTCTCACGTTCCACTCGGATCAAACTCCGCTTTCCACACGTTCCATGATGAGCATGATGGATTGGGTGAACGAAGAGGGCGCAATCCTTCAGTATCTTTTTGGCGATGGGCTTTGCCTCACAGCGGGCGAACTTCTCCGCCATCCACGCGGACGTCAAGTACCGCGTCTCTTACTCCCCCTCGCACTTCAAATACGACCAGAAGTTCAAGGCGCAAGCCTCGCCCACCGCCCACACAATATGCGGCCTCAATGGCTCATACACAGCGATCAAGTGGTAGCAACTGTCCTGCTAGCGACTGAACGAGTGAACCGTGGCCTCATGGCGGAGGACGATGGAACTCCGATTCAGCTTATCTTCACGACTGAAGCAGACAAAAACAGATTGCGAAAAGGTATTCGTTTTGAAGGCGTCAGCGTCGAACAAGCTGATGCTTCCGCTGGCGGCATCGAATGGGTCGTTCAATCCGTAGAAGAGTCCGACTACGCACTTCGCGGCGCTGTGAATATCAAAGCGTCCTCAAGCGGCGTTCCTGATGCTGCCGAAACTTATCGTTTTGACGAAAAGTCTCATCATCTTGTGTTCCATTCTTGGCGAGATCGCCTTGATGGCGTTCGCGCGTTTTTATCTTCAAACCTAGGACCCGAAGCCAGCGGCCAAAATGGTCGTTTAGAAATCAAAGGCCACGGACAAATCCAGGCGTTGATTGAAGAGATCGAGAACCGAAAATCTGCGGGCGAGAGCGAAGCCAAAGATCGAGTGGTCGTAGAGCCGAAATCCGTCATCGTTGAGCCGCAAGATCTCGAACCAATTCTCGCCGTCACAAGCGACGGAAGCTTTCGCTTAAAGTTCGCGCTCGGTGCGGACCTCGATGGTCGCGAGCTTGAAGCCCACGGTTTCCCCCAGGCACTTCAATATGTGATTTATCTTTTGCAAGGCGGACTTGGAGCGACGACCGGCATTGCCAACACCCAGCTTGCCCACAACCGTCGCGGACCAAAACGAGAACGTGATTTAAAACTTCTTCGCCACATCGGCTTTGCTTCACTTTTATTTTATGAATCTTGCTCGTTTGCATTTCGCCTCCCAGGCTCTGATGGCGAAACTCCGGAATCGCTACTGGAAATGCGCGCTCGTTTGTTTAGAAAATTCGCAAGCTTTTTGGCTCGAATTGACCAAGCACGAGGCGAAAATGGCCCGGAAGAAGCTGAAGAAGAGCATTTGGATCCGTTCACCACCTTTGAAACTATGGTTTCAGAAGGCATCGTAAGTCTGCTTGATGGGTTGATGAACCAGATCATCGAAGATTGCAAAGATCGACGAGAAACTCGACTCTACTTACCTAGCGGAGAAATTCGCGCTCGCGGACTCTCGACCCAAACCATGCGCCTGATGCATGCCCTTCTCTCTGATTTGGCACGCGAAACCGAAGGCGCATGTTTCACAAAAGTTCGTGGCACGTGGTTTGAGGCTTTCACGAACAAGCGAGAAGGATTTTCGCGAGAAGACCTCGTTGTCCGTGAAGAGCTTCCACCTGAGGAAGATCGCAATCGTATTTTTGAAGCCGGAATCAACGAACGCTTTGTGATTCCTACAGCAAAACTCCCTCCCCGCGGCGCACATTTTTTGGCACTGGCACACAAGGGCTTTCACATCACGATGGACGGAAAAACGATCGAACTCGTCAAAGAGGGCGAATTCCGACCGGAGTTTACTTTAAAAGAAGGCGTTTCCGACTCGAAGCTTGAAAGTCTTCCGCTTGGAAATAGAAAAATCGATTGGTTCGAACTTCACCCACGGTTCTTCTTTCGCGGAAAAGAGCTTTCACCAGACGAAGCCATTCGCCTTTCTCGCGAAGGAATCATCGAACATGAGGGCCGCTATTTCCTCTTGGAACCCAAAGAGCTTCCTAGCCTAAAGCGTCTCACTCGATTCTGGGAAAGCCTCCACGGCGACGGCCAAGGACTTCTCGGCGACAAAAATAAACGCCGACGCACGGAAGAAACTTTCTTTCAACTTCCCCGTGCACGTTCACTCGAACTTCTAGCCTTGAGGGCCTCGGGAATCGAAATCCAAGGTGGACCAAAGTGGCAAGCCATCTGCGCTTTCTACGACTCATTAGATAAAAACCGTGAGCCCCTAGAGCTCCCGGACACCTTTAAAACCACACTACAGCCCTATCAAGAAACAGGTGTTCAGTGGTTGCTCGACATCCGACGCCTGGGACTTGGCGGGATTCTG
>JAXMMN010000574.1:0-3814 GCA_034366485.1 Bdellovibrionales bacterium | reverse complement strand
TAACGGCCGTCGTTCACGTTGTCGCGACTCGACCCGCCAAAACAAAAGCGGCAAAACAGCAACGCCAAAACGATCATCGCGATCGTTCAAGTTGGCTGCCGGTTGTCTTCGCGTTGACCGTCGGTGCATCCGCATCCACTGCCAGCGCTCAGGCAGAATCGCTGGAAGACAACACCTCGACGCCCATCGAAGCACTTGCAGACGATACTCCGCCTCCTCCCGAATATCCCTATCCGGGATCCACGGATCCGACGCTCTCGACTTCAAACGAACCAGCGCCAGAAACTATCAAGCCAAAACCAAGAAAAAAGTCCCGTGCCTCTGCGAAAGGTAGCAAGTTCAGCGATACTCCAACACCAGCGAAGTCCAATGGTTGGGGCGAAAAGCCAAAACAGATCAATGAAGATGGCGATTACATTTACGATCGTCTCGGCGAAGCCCCCGCGAAAGAGTACGGCGAACCAGATGAAATCAAATTCTCTGGTGCTCCTGGTCGCGAGGCGCCAAGCACGATTTCCAAAGATGGCGAATTCATGTACCCGGTTTCGGTCTCGGAATTCACAGGTGCTGGCGGCTTGCGCTTTGGAATGATGGCACCACCCAATATTGTAAACTCCAGCAACGGTCTGAACTTCAAAGACATCTACGGGGGCGCAGAAATCCCAGCGCTTTTGTTTGAGTACGAATACCCACTCACACAAGCCATCGGAAGAATAGGCATTAAGGGCGAAACTGGCTTTATCGCAACGTCTGCCAAAGGACGATTTAAAAATCCGGCACGCGCGGGAGAAGTTCCAGAAGAGCGCTTCACGTTCGTCATGGTCCCGCTGCAAGCCACGGTCATTTATCGTTTTCAGTTTGCCGACAATCAATGGGTGGTCCCGTTTGTCGAAGGCGGCGGCGGCTATTATGGAATCGTGGAGCTTCGCGACGATAGCAAGGCCCCGAAGTTTGGCGGATCACCGGTTGCGGTCGCTGCAGGTGGCGTCAATATTCTTCTGGATTGGCTAGATCGCCAAGCTGTTCGCCAACTCGATGCGGACTATGGAATCAATCATGTTTGGCTAAGCCTTCAGTATCGCCAGATTGTCGGCTTAAAAGAGGATCTTAAAGTTTCCTCAAATTTGATCACTGCTGGGTTCACATTTGATTTTTAGGCGACTGAGCTGCAGCGGGCGCAGGCGCCGATATCGGCTCTTTTCTCAGTTCATTTTGGGGGGCTGGCGAAGGCGCAGCCGACGGCATTCGCTTAGAGCCTCCTGGCATCACCTTGTTGACCACTTTTCTACTTAAATCTAACACCATCGGGTTCTTCGACTTCCACGCAAACATCGCGGCCGAAATAAAAGCAACCAGCAAGAGAAACATCATCGGACCCGCCGAGGAGTAGGACTCTGTATGACCAGCACCGCGTCCGCCTAGCTCGAGCCGCCGGAAATCGCTGTCCGTTTTTACGCCCGAACGCAATTTTTCTCGGCGGTATTCCACTTCTGTAATGGCCGCATTCAGCAACCCAGCCGGAATGTTTTGTTCAGTGACTGTCGTCTGAGGCTCATCACTTCGGTTCCATTTTGTCAGCGCATGAGACAGCGCTAGCGGCCATTCAGATCGCTCCAGCTTCGAAGCCTCAAGCTTGTCGACCGCCGAATCGATATCTCCCAAATCTGCGCGCATCAATGGCCGGCAGAAACTTGGTGGCAGACGAGAAAAATCAATGACGGAAAGAGCGTCGACAAAGTCGATCATCTTTCCATAGCGTTTCGACGGATCAATATTTGTCGCAGTTAAAATCGCCTCGCGGAACCCGCCAGGGAGATGCACATCTGGCCGACGCGGCAGAGCGAGATTATGAACTCGAATTTTTTCAAGAACTTCTAAATGAGTTTCGCCAGCAAACGGCGTTTTACCTGTGATCATTTCCGCCATCACGAGGCCCAACGCATATAGGTCCGTGCGCGCGTTCGGCGATGTTCCATCCAGAAGCTCGGGCGCCATATAATTAACGGTCCCAACCAGCGTTCCCGATTCGGTTTTTCCGTTACTCTCCGAGTACAGTGCTTTTGCTATTCCGAAATCGATGATCTTCGCCGTTCCATATCGATCGACAAGAATGTTCGCAGGCTTAATGTCTCGGTGAACGATCCCTCGGTCGTGAGCCGCCTGCAAACCCATTGCGGCTCCTCGAACAATGTCTACCATCTCACGATAGTTAATTCGGCACTCGCGAATCAAAGAGTGAAGCGATTCTCCTTCGACGTGCTCCATCGCGATGTAGACGCAAGTTTCGTCTTCGCCCAAAGAGTATATAGCTGTGATGTTGGGATGGTGAACCTGCGCCAGCAGCCGCCCCTCTTGCAGAAAGCTCGCGTGCAGTTCGGGATCTCGATGAACTTTTTTGCCGACAACTTTCACGGCAACATTGCGATTCAAAGTGAGGTCACGGCATAGGTAGACCTGTCCCATCCCGCCCGAGCCGATGGGAGACAAAACCACGAAAGCACCAATGCTATCGCCAGATTTTTTTAGCCACTTTTCGCCGCTCGCCATGAACCCCTTCTGTATTTCTTATCGACAAATTTCCGACTTCTCTGAATCGACTTACGTCGTGTAGAAGGATCGCTGTGGAACGAACCCCCTCCTCGACTTTCGTCGAATCACTCGAATTTCGCAGATGCGCCGAAGACCGGCATCGTGTGCGCTTGCATCTTTCCTATGACGGCACAGATTTCCATGGGTGGCAGCGCCAGACGGATACCTACGGCAATACGACGCAAGTTACTGGCCAGGGTACGATCGAAGCCGCCGTTGAAAAGCTGTTCGGAGAAAAGCTTTCCGTTGTAGGCGCAAGTCGCACGGACGCTGGCGTTCACGCGCAGATGCAGGTCGCTCATTTCGACTGCAAAAAAGATCCAACGACCTTTCGCGATTTACGCTACTCGCTGCAATGCCTGACTCCGGCGTCGCTGGTCGTAAAAGAAGCGTTCCTCGCGCCGTATGATTTTCATTCGATCGCGACTGCAACTGATAAGACTTATCGATATTCAATTCTTAATCGCCGTGTTCCAAGTGCCCTGCGACGCCGCACAACTTGGTGGGTACGCGAACCGTTGAGCTTGAATTTTCTCAACGAAGCCAGCCAGTACCTGGTTGGAACTCACGACTTTAAAAGCTTTCAAACCAGCGGAACCTTTGTGGAATCCACGATTCGAACACTGACCAAATTGTCGTGGCTGGAAGTTGCACCAGCCGAATCGCGACTCCTGTCTGCCGACCAATCGAACAGTGACGAAAGACCAGATACCTTGTTGTTCGAAATTCAGGGCGAAGGATTTTTAAAACAAATGGTGAGAAATATTGTGGGCACTTTGGTGGACTTACAGCTGAACGGAAAGTCGCCAGCTGACATTAAAGAGGTGCTCGAGGCGAAAGACCGCCGAAAAGCTGGCAATACCGCCCCTCCACAGGGGCTCTTCTTATCATCAATCCGATATCCTCATGAACTTGACAATCGTTGCCGTCCTCTTTAAACCCATGAGTTCTTTGCGGAAGGTTTAATCAATGGCTTTGATCAATTTGTCTTCAGGCGGCACGTACAACGCCCCAAAAGCTGGTTCAGAAAACGAAGTTCCACGTCAGTGGTTCATTGTCGATGCGGCTGGAAAAAGCATCGGTCGTATTTCGACTGAAATCGCGCGAGTCATCCGCGGTAAGCACAAACCACAATTCACTCCCAACCAAGACACTGGCGACTTCGTTGTCGTCGTGAACGCTGAAAAGGTTCAAATGTCTGGTGTAAAGCTCGACGTGAAACGGT
>JAXMMN010000573.1:0-1055 GCA_034366485.1 Bdellovibrionales bacterium | reverse complement strand
TCCTTAAGCCGACTTTGGATTCGGTGAATACGTTGGGAGGTTCGGCTTCTGTTGAGGAGATTGACGAAAAAGTGACAGAAATATTGCAGCTGTCTCCCGAAATTCTTGAGGCAAAGTATCCAAGGAGCGGTGCGCCTATATTTCTTGATCGGATTTCCTGGGCACGCAGTTACCTCAAGATCGCTGGCTTGCTCAATAATGCGACCCGTGGAGTGTGGGTCATCACTGAAGCCGGTCGCGATGCCCTCGAACTATCGCCAGCCGAACTGAAGCGAAGGGTAGCAGACGCGTTTAACGAGTACAACCTACAATACCAAAAGAGAAAGAAGGAAAAGCCGAAAGCAATAAGTGAAGCGAATCCCGCAGATGTGGAAATCTATCTGTCGACGTGGGAACACCGTTTGCTTTCCGTGCTGAAATCGATGAAAGCGGACGCCTTCGAGAGGCTGTGTCAACGCATTATGCGCGAAAACGGCTTTGTCCGCATAGAGGTTACAGGACGACCGAATGACGGTGGCATCGATGGCATTGGCATACTCCGGATGAATCTTGTGTCGTTTCAAGTGCTGTTCCAGGCGAAACGATGGAGCAGCACGGTTGGCCCAAGTGTCGTTCGCGATTTCCGAGGAGCTATGGTCGGGCGCGCGGATAAGGGACTGATAATTACAACAGGAGCGTTCACATCCGAAGCTCGAAAAGAAGCAACGCGGGACGGGGCTCCCGCTATTGACTTAGTCGACGGCGAATCTTTGTGCCAGTTGATCAAGGATCTTAAACTTGGAATTCATGTTAGAACTTTAGAAGAAGTGGAAGTCGACAAAGCGTTTTTTGACCGGGTCTAGTATGAAGTTGCAATATCCGGCCCGACGTCCGGCGTGCGCCAGCCCAGATGCTGGCCGCTGTCGACGGCGATCATCTGCCCTGTCACGCTTTTCGCCCGACTGAGGTAAACGACGGCGTCGACCACGCCGGAGACATCGGCGGCCCGCTGTAGCGGCACGCCGCGGGCTTCCATCTCGAACTCCCGCTCGCCGAGCGCGGCATTTGCAAAGACC
>JAXMMN010000572.1:0-1707 GCA_034366485.1 Bdellovibrionales bacterium | reverse complement strand
CGTCCTGGGCGATGAGTTCGAAAAGGCCCACATGAAGGCGCTGGGTGAATTTCTTCGCACAGAGAAGGAAAATGGGTTCTCCGTTTTTCCGTTTGCCAAAGATATTTTCGCTGCGTTTTCAGCGACGCCCTTCGACAAAGTGCGGGTGGTTATTCTGGGACAAGATCCGTATCATGGAGCCGGTCAAGCACATGGTCTCTGTTTTTCTGTTCAGTCCGGAATTGCGCTTCCGCCCTCATTGCTAAATATCTACAAGGAACTTGAATCGGATTTAAAAATCCCAAGGGTCAAGTCTGGCAACCTGAGCGAATGGTCCAATCAAGGTGTTTTGTTGCTCAACAGCGTTTTGACAGTGCGAGAAAACCAAGCGGCGTCTCACCAAAGACGGGGATGGGAACAATTCACCGATCGCGCGATCAAGGAGCTTGCCGACCGCCGAGAGGGTTTGGTGTTCGTCTTGTGGGGTGCCTATGCACAGAAAAAAGCGGCATTCGTGGATCGAAGCAAACATCTGGTTTTAGAATCTGTTCATCCTTCGCCGCTATCCGCGTCTCGAGGATTTTTCGGCAGTCGGCCGTTTTCAAAAATTAACGAGTACTTCGTTTCTCGTGGCCAACCGCCCATCGATTGGGCGGCACACACAGTTTCGGTCAACGACCGAAGTGCTGTTTATTAGTTAGATTTTGGAGTGACCACTGTTCCGTCAAAAGCCTCGCCACCTTTTGCTCCGGTAAGATTTCGAAAGTGCAAAGTCATTTTGTCGCCCTTGCGCCAGCCACGAACTGAGGCCTCTTTTTGTGCTGGAGTAAAGTCGATGGTGATTTCTTTTCCATCGGTATCAACATAGGTGATGTACGCGGTGTCACCTTCGATTCGTGAAACCGTTGCTGGCAAAGTATAGCTCTGCGTGCCCCACCAAACAAAACCGAGCGCTCCCGTAGCAGCGGCAGACATCAACATCATACCAGTTCTTGTTCTTAAGAAACTTGGTCGCACTTTTGACTGAAGATCGACCGATCGAATCGGGCCTACGCCGCGCGCAGTGGTGATTGGCTGGCCAGAAGCGACAGCCATTGTAGCTGCTGCGGTCGCTTGTGTGGCGAAGGACGCTGTCTGTGTACCGCTTGAAATCCCCAGCGGAAAACCTGTCACAGGATCGGCCGGGTTGGCCTCTGCGTAATTCTTAAAACGTCCAGGCGTCAGAAGTGACGGCTTGCCGGCGCCGCAGCCTGGGCAGCTGGCCATTGTTTGAAACGCGGAAGAATTACAGTACTCACAGGTCCAATGCTTTCCTGATTCAGCGTACTTCTTCGTAGGGTCGCCGTCGCGAGCCAAGGCTTCGGTGTAGATAAGATGTATTCGTCCGGACGAGTCGGTAAAATGCTCAGGTAGGATTCTTGGCTCAAGCTGATCGTCTTTTGAATGCGGCTTTCCGCAGTCGGGACACTCTTGTCGTCCGTTCGCGTTTGGTCGAAGCGACACAAGTCGCTTGTTGCCCAGGTCGCCACACTGCTTGCATTCGTACATGTGCCAAACCGCATCACCGGGCTTCAGAATGACTTCAATTCTTCCGCTTGGAACTTTTCCATCCGAGGGGATAACCGTGAACGAATTTTCGTCGCAGACATCGGCTGATGCTTGGTGCGAAACTAAAAGAAGGCAGCCGAAGGCGAGAGCTGCTTTTAACAAAATGCCAACGAAGTTTTT
>JAXMMN010000571.1:0-1069 GCA_034366485.1 Bdellovibrionales bacterium | reverse complement strand
GCGCTTCTGCGCATTTCCGGTGCAAGTTCCCGCAAAACCTGCAATCGAGCTTCAGTGACTTGGGTTGCGAGCAGGAGAAAAACCGTCGTTAGGCTTTCCAATGAATCGCGAGTTGTCGTCCGCGTATCGCCGCCACCGATTTGCTTAAGCAAAACATTTCGCGCCCGCAGAGTTTTTGCGAATTCGCGTAAAAGTTTTGAATCGCGTTCAGATCTTGTCGTCAACACACTGTCGATCAATTGGCGCCGCTGATCTGGGCCCTCTTTGATTGCCGAAAGACTTTCCGGACTGAATAAAACAACAGGAAACAAAGCAGAGGTTGTGGAAAACCCTGTGCGTTTTCCATCTAAGTTTATCGATCTTCGCCCCTCAGCGAAATCGAGGGTCAATGCCTGTTTTCCTAGAGGAGTTTTAAATCCGCCAACAACCCGTGCTCGTTCAGATGACGGCTGATTGTCATCGGCATTCCGTAAAAAATGATCATGTTGTGCTGGGCGAAAACTTTCGCCTCGCGACAACATGTAAACCGATTCGAGAAGATTAGTTTTACCTTGGCCATTGCGCCCGACAAAAAAACAAAGACCCGGGCGCAGTGGGATTTCTTGATTTGCGAAGTTCCTAAATTGGAAAAGTCGCAAAGAGGACAACATCATCGCTAGATTCGCATCGGCATGACGACACAAGTGTAACTTTGGTCGTTCTGTGGACGCATCAAGCCTGGAGACAATTGGTCATTGAGATGTAAATCAACGCCCTCGTCATCAAAGCTGTTCAGAACGTCTAGCATGTAGCGCGCATTGAATCCGATTTTGAGATCAGCGCCTTTGTAATCGACTTCGATTTCTTCTTTCGCATCACCAAGCTCGGGATTGTTCGATGTGATTTCCAAACGGCCATTCGTTAACGCGAGCGTGACGCCTTTGTATTTTTGGTTCGACAAAAGTGAAACTCGTTTCAAGCACGAAAGTAGCGTCTCTCTAGGAATTTGAACTCGGTTCGGAACCGACTGTGGAATAAACTGTTGATAAGAAGGGAACTTCCCTTCAATCAAGCGGACCATTAAAACGGT
>JAXMMN010000570.1:0-2998 GCA_034366485.1 Bdellovibrionales bacterium | reverse complement strand
GCTGTCTTCTTCAGTAAGACGGCCTTAGGTCGAGGCAGCATTGCCTTTGTTTTCCATTGGTCAAAACCGATAACGAATAGGTGAATTGGCACAGTGATCCTGAAACTGAAAAACAACCGCCAGCAAAGCACTTGAAGGCGGCGGCACTTAAACGTCAGGCCAATCGTTGCCTGATTCCAGTCATCATTTTCGTTTTTTCCATCTTCGCCGCTCCCACTTTTGCACTCGCAAAATCCTCTGCCGTTGCCACGTGCGGTGAATACTTTCATGTTTTAAAAAGAAAGCTTCGTTACGACTACAATCCCCTACTGAAACTAAGGCATGCCTTTCTTCGTACTGGAGTTGCTGACAATGTCGCCGAAGGACCGGCGTTGCCGGGCAAATTTGGCGGCACTCGTCGAGTATTTAACAAGAAAGATCCGAATCAACCTTGGGAAAAATATTTTAATACGCCCGGCTTCAATGATGTTTTGGTGAACCCCGATTCTTTGATTCACATTCTCGGATCTGAAAATGCCAAGAAGCTTGGCTTCGAGCTGACTCCGACCTCCGCCATCGTTCCGGACGTCGCCGAGTTTCGTGCAAGCATTATCGCATTCAATCGCCAGTTTCCGGAGGGAGATCCAAGACGGCTTGCTGCGAACTTTTACGAAACCGGCAACAAGCCTCTAACTGGGGAGCAATACCGAGATGGCTTTCTAAGGCAAAGCGAGCTTCCAATGGCAAAATCGGGACGACTTCATTTCCATGATTTCACTGCACATGCGGGTGCTGCGTTTATGCCAAAGGAAATTATCGATGAAACCAAACTTCGTGTTCGTCTGTTTTCAGAATTTGACAAGTACTTGCAAAAAATAGATCCCGGACTTCGTCGCTTGGTCTCGGATCTCTACCAGAAGCGGATCGACAACATCATTGATGTTCATTCCAATCGGGGCCAAAATAACCTCGTTGAGCGCGCCGGCGGCGAACGGGGCTTAAACCTTCAAATGCATCATCTTTCTAACACCTACTCAACCCGGGCGAGCGATGATGTTCGAGAGGCACTTCTCGAAATTCTTCACTATGTGAAGCTTCGCCCTGAAAAAGCGGCTGCACTTCATAGGTATGTGCAAAATTATATGAAAGAACAAATTGCTCTTAATCCAGGAATTTCCGAATTGCCCTTTGGCCTCAAAGCCGAAAACCTTGGCACGTCCGAATGGGATCAAGTTCAGGAGCGTTCTGCCGAATTAATGTCCGAAAGACTGAACCAGCTACGCACGAGCTTTCGCGACTGGAATCCCTAACTAGCTGCGATAGAATTTTCCGGCGCGTTCTAAAACATCACCTAATACAGCCACCCGAGAAAACCACTTGCTGTCTGCAGGCACGACGGTCCAATGGGCTACATCCGTTGAGGTATGCTTTAAAACATCGCGGTACGCCGACTCGTAAAGCGGCCACTTCTTGCGATTTCGAAAATCTTCATCCGTCAACTTCCAAGCTTTGAATGGATTTTTACGGCGCTCTTCGAAGCGAACTTTTTGTTCGTTATAAGACAGATCCAAAATGTATTTCAACACCAAGACTTTATCACGAACGAGCATTTCTTCGATCGCGTTAATTTCCGCGTAGGCGCGTTTCCAGTCAGCGGGCGAACAGAGTTTTTCAACCCTTTCAACTAATACCCTACCGTACCAGCTGCGATCAAAAATCGTAATCACACCGGGCTCTGGGAGCTTCGCGAAAAATCTCTGCATGTATTGTTGTTCGATTTCAACAACGTTGGGCTTACCAATAGATTGAACGGCGACTCCGCGCGGATCGAGGTATTCGGTCATTCTTTTAATAACCCCACCTTTTCCTGCAGCATCTGGACCTTCGAACAAGATAACTAACTTCTTTCGATTAACGTGAAGACTTCGCTGAAGTTGGAGAAGCCCCTTTTGAAGCTGCTTCAATTGGTTTTCATAATCAGCTTTTGATTCAAAATAAGTTTGCGCTTTTCTGTGCTCTGCGACCGCAAGTAGACTGCGAAATTTCTGTGCCATACTTCGACTCTGACACAAACTGGACCAATGGAACAATATTAAGTTTTCAGCAAACATTGTCGGCGAAATTTTAAATTCCAAATTGAGGCATGCATTTGGACCGCTGGCGTCCGATAGGGTTGCATGAGTATATCCAACTCACATCTCGAAGCTTCACAGATCGCACTCTCGATCGATCGTTTCGCTATCATCTCGAGCACCGACCAGTACGGGACGATTGATTATGTGAACGACAACTTCTGTGAAATTTCCGGATACACACGAGAAGAGCTCATTGGATCCAATCATAAAATGATCAATTCTGGCTACCATCCTCCTGAGTTTTTCAAAGACTTGTGGTCAACGATCAAGGCCGGAAAAATCTGGCACGGCGAAGTTCAGAACAAAACCAAATCTGGAGAGCTCTATTGGGTACGCGCCTACATCATTCCAATCACTGATCCAAGTGGCTCGGTTATCCGTTTTATGTCCTTTCGAATGGACATAACCAAAGAGAAAAAAGACCAAGCAGAACTTGAGGCCGAAAGAGTGAGGAACATTCACCTCGGACGCCTCTCCTCTCTCGGCGAACTAGCGAGCAATGTCGCCCATGAAATCAACAATCCACTGACTGTCATCGCCGGCTCACTTGATATGCTTCGGCTGTCATTGGCAGCTGATTCAACGGTGCCAGCGAACTCACCGACGAACGTCGACCGCGTTCATCGAGCGCTGAAGCAGGTCGACAGAATATCAAAAATTATCCGCGGCCTACGTCGCTTCTCTCGACAAGACGATCAACAAGAAATGCGACGCACGCTCGTCAAAGAGATTATCAATTCTGTGGGCGATCTTTGCGCGGAAAAGCTTCGCACCAACGCCGTGCAACTGAGTATCGAAGCCGAGCCCGACGTCGCTGTTTTTTGCAACAGCATTCAAATTGAACAGGTGCTTGTAAACCTGGTCAGCAACTCGATCGACGCAAT
>JAXMMN010000569.1:0-2052 GCA_034366485.1 Bdellovibrionales bacterium | reverse complement strand
TCGTCTGAATGATTGCGGTGGGGTTCGCAAGACCGGTTTGTGCCGTCGACATCGTGGGCTCCTAACTTAGCTTTACGCGCGGATCGACGAGGCTATAGAGCACGTCGGCCAAGAGGTTGAAGACCATATAGGTCAAAGCCGAGATCACCGTGAAGGCCTTGATCGTTGGGAAGTCAGAGTCATTGAGCGCTTTGATCAGTGTGCCGCCAAGGCCTGGAATACCGAAAAAGTTTTCTATCAAAACTGATCCGGTGATCAGAAATGGCATTTCGATAACGATCACTGTGATGATTGGGATCATCGCGTTTTTCAAAACATGCTTTGCGTACACATGTTTTTCCGCAAGTCCCTTCGCACGCGCTGTGCGGACATAATCCTGAAACGCTTCGTCCATAATGACAGTGCGGTAGATGAGAATGTTTGGACCGAGACTCAAGACGAAGAGAATCAACCACGGGAGCATCAAGTATTCCCAGCGCCCAATCCATGACGGATCCCAACCTGAGATCGGAAAGATTCCACCTTTGAAGGCGAGAAGATACTGAAGGCCCAAAATATAAACCAAAGAACTAATGCTGAGAAGGCCGAGGCAAACGACGACGGTTCCGCGATCGAAAATCGTGCCTCGCCCGTAAACGGAAAATAGCGCTAAGCCTATACAGAAAAAAATCGAGGCGAAAAATGCCGGAGCCGTTAGAGAGAGTGTCGCCCCGAGACCGTCGGTAATCATCGTTGAAATCAATTGCTTCGATGCCCAAGAGCGCCCGTAATCAAAGGTCACGATCTGCTTCACAAAAAAGAGATACTGTTCAGGAAGTGAGCGATCGATTCCAAGTTCGGCTCGAATCACTTGAACTTGTTCCGCCGTCGCGTGCTTTCCGGCGAAGCGAATAGCCGGATCACCACCAAAGAGGTTGAAAAGCATGAAGGTTAAAAACGTCACGCCGATCAGAATTGGAATCATGTACATCGTTCGTCGAAGGACGTAGCCAAGAATGGTGCACCACCTTTTTCCAATTGAACAAAACTCCTGCCGAGCTTGCGCCGGATAGGAGCGTCTGTAGGACTTTCTCTGTGACTAGCTAAGTGATTGGCCGCCTGGCGTCAATCCCTAGGCGGCACGTTGAAAAACAGAATTAAAGCTTATTGCCCAATTCCGCGCGTTTTTTCGCATCAATGCGAATGTACTTTGGATAGTCGTAAGCCACTTCCGTCCATTTGAAGTTGCCAACCCAGCCGTGAACCAGTTTGTAACCCAAGCGGTGGGCGTTGAAGATCCAAGGCGACTCGTCAGCCACGATGTCGCGCATTTTCGTGTAAAGCTTCGTGCGATCAGCACCCGGCGGAAGCTTGAGTGACGCCTCATAAGTTTTATCGAACTCAGCGCTGTTGAACGACGTGTCGTTCGGTCCTGGCGTTTTGTTCTTCGAGTAAAAGAGCTGGAAGAAGTTCTGAGCGTCTGGGTAATCAGCGCCCCAGGCGATGCCAAAAATTTGAGCTTTTTGAGCTTTAATTTTCTCTTGGAACTGTGGCCATGTGTTGGAGTTGATCTTTACTTTGATACCGATCGCAGCCATCGACTGAACAAAGTATTCAGCGCCTTGGCGAGCGGTCGAATCCGATAGACCTTCATAAGTAAACTCTGGAAGACCTTTTCCTTCTGGGAAACCAGCTTTTTCGAGCATGGCTTTCGCTGCTGCAACGTCGAAGGCCGCGTTGGCATTCTTGAAGTCTGCCTCGTAGCTATCGATACCTGGTGGTACTGGACCTTGCGCCGCAATTCCTCGGCCGTTCAAAAACTTTTCGATGTAGGTTTTCGAATCAAAGGCTTTCGACATTGCTTGGCGCACGAGCTTGTTTTTACCGAGAATCGAATCGGTCATGTTGAAGCCGATGTACGTGACGTCGAGTGCTGGAGTGATATCTAACGACAGACCTTTTGCCGCGAGATCAGGAACGATTTTCGTGCGGTCTTCTTTCGTCACGGCGTTGTCGAAGTTGTCCTTTGGAATTTCAACCCAATCAAAGTTTCCTTTGAGGCCGTTTTGCCAG
>JAXMMN010000568.1:0-3014 GCA_034366485.1 Bdellovibrionales bacterium | reverse complement strand
ACTATCTAGTGTAGTCTGCCGCATCTGAACGATTCCTTCGGCCTACATTTAGAATGCCGACGAGAACGCTGGCGTGACTGCCGGCAAATTGAGCTCGATGGACGAGCCAACAGAGATAGAGGTATTAGCTATGAAAAAGATGGTTCGCTCTAAATATCGCCCCGAATTCTCTGGCGACTATTTCTTTGATTATAAAGACGCTTTGACGCTGGGTCGCTTTATCTCTGAAGGTGGCAAAATCACGCCAGCTCGCATTAGTAAGCTCTCACTCAGCCAACAGAAGCAAGTTGCATCAGCTGTTAAAAAAGCACGCAGCTTAGGCCTCCTCCCACAAGGGAACGAATCCTATGACTTCTTTGAACGTCCAGAGGCGATTTCGCCAAAGCCGTTCCAAATTTAGCCCGATCCAACAGCCGTTGATTTTTAGATTTCTTGAAAAAAATCACCTGTAAAAAAGGACCGCATTGCGGTCCTTTTTGCGTTTGGTCGCGTAACTTCGGCAACTGCGTTTAATTCCGTCGCGCCTTTAACGCCGCAAGGACCGTGAAAATCACCCAGAAACCAAATACGCGCGTTGAAATGTCATGAAACTGCGGTCCCGAAAGCCCCCAAACCGCAACTTTAGAGAAGGGCTGGCTCCAGTTTAGAAGTCGGAAGCCAATCATCGGTAGCGCAATTCCCAAAACATGAACCAAAGACATTAAAAGCACGATGTTAGCTAAAAGACCTTCCGATCTCTTAAGCCAACTCGTTCGAATTCCAGCCAAACCGACAAAAACAAACGAAGTTCCAGCGATCAAACCCGCAAATCTAGGATCAAGCCCCAGTCGAAAAACCACTGCGGCGACAAGAGCAGACATAATCTGGAGTCCGACTAGCCAGAGCCATGGAACAGAGTTTCCGAATTTAATTTTCATACCCGATAACCCTCCGCTGAATCGAATCCTATTCTCTTACTCGCAACTCGGGTCCGAGTCTCGTCTCTAAGATTCTGGATTCAAAATCTTGGACAATTGCGTCGCGAGCGCGGCAACGCCACCGCTATCTCACCGAAAAGACTCACTTCTCTCTTCATAGGCAATCTCCATCCAACAATCCCCTATCTTGCAATCCCGTCTTTCCGAACGGCGATTTTGAACAACCATCGAATCTCAACGAACGGGGACTTTATGCTTCAGCTACAAACGAACTTAAACGGACTGTCGGAGTTTGGCCTCAATCCACGCGATTGGCTTTTGGCCGATCCGGCAAATAAAAATGAAAACGTGGTGCGCCTACTCCATCGGGATGACGAAGAAATTCTACTCAAAGTTAGAATTCAGGAAGACGGCGAAATTGATGATGTTGAACTCATGATACTTGGGCAGAGCTCAGGCTGGTAAAATACTGGCAGGAATCTATTCGCAGGGGCTTGAAAAAATCGATCGAGACCATCTTTGTTCTCGCGACATCTTATCCGCCCCTGGAAGATCGGTCATGACACTTTCTCGAAAGGCCTGAAACGAATCATCTCCATAGTACTTCGTCGACAACGTTTTTAGCCGACAGTACAGCCTGAAATCCGAAGCATCCAACCAGCTATGCTTGCGCGAAATATACACGCCCGCAGTGCTTTCTCCCCAGGCGATTTGCGCAAGAAGCGTCAGTGATTTCAGTATCCACTTTTTAACTAGGTCATCTTCACCAACGGTCGCGTGACAATTCTTTGGCATTCTCTCTAACGAATCGACCATGTTTCTTAGGTTCAAAAAAAAGTCGAAGCAACCACCCGGCTCGTTTGACGATTTACAAAGTTCAAAAAGTTCGTCGGCAACGGTCCTCTTCATTTTTTGCGAACTCGAATAAAGAAATGCTTTTTGAGTTTGGCGAAACACGTCCAGCTGCTCATCACAAACTGTGCGCGGCGGATTGAACGCAATGATCATCAAATAGCCAAGAACAATGGCACCAATTGCGACTAAGAGTTTCGGCGCTCGCCGTAAGAGCTCATCCATTAGGGCGCCCGTAGCGCGCATTCGCGCTCGCCGGATTCAGGAAACGGATAAGCCCCGCGGCCCTTTGTTTGGATCCATGTCATCTTATCACGCGCGCAAAAGAAGATTTTGAAGCGCGCATCAACCCCGTATATTCGAACTATGTTGGCCATCATATTAAAGACATCGGCAATTCGCTCGCGACGTTCGGTAAGGCCGCTGTTTCTAGCAATCTCAACATTCTCCGCCATCGACTCTAGAATCTTAAGGAGGTGGGCTCTTTCATGCATCTTGACCCGAATCGACGCGGCCATCGTCCTGGCAATCGAAACCTGAATGTCCCGGAGGGTGACCTCAATTTGCTCATCTTCTTGCTTGGTCAGGGCCGAGTGAAGATCGTCGCCATGGCTTAGCAAAATCGAGATCTCTGCCATGGTGTTGGGCTCTAAGCGCAAACGCTCAATACGCCTCGCATTGGCGGGCTCAGGGCCAATCAAGCCGATACCAAGAAAGGCGACGGCTGCTGCCAAAACTATTGAATGAAAATAGAGTTTGAATTGTCCGTTCGCCATCACTGGCATTTCGGTCTAAATGTGCTTGGACTTAACTCGTCGCCAGACCAAAGGCGGATAAAAAAAAACGGACTGGTCTCCCAGTCCGTTCCTCAACCTTTATTAAAGGTCACGTACCTAATCCACGAGGGATTAGAACGTCATAGTACCCATAACCATGGCTTGCATGATCGTCGCTTCTTTTTTCAAAGCAGCGTCTTTGAATGCAGAACCTGGCATGAACGCACCAAGGTAAGCGTCGATTTGGAAACCGCCAGCGTACTTTTTAGTAGCGTAGACGTCGAGTTCCATACCGAGGTCAGCTTTGTTCGCAACTGCAGTAGCAGTTGTTCCGTTTGGACGCGAAGTCTGATTGATCGCACCGTTCTCTTTTGACTTCGAGAAGCCGTAGAGACCGAGACCAACTTCGAGGTCTTCAGCTGGCATCACAGACGCGTTGATGTTCCAGTAAGTCAGGTTGCCCCAACCA
>JAXMMN010000567.1:0-2788 GCA_034366485.1 Bdellovibrionales bacterium | reverse complement strand
GCCCCGATGCTGCACCAATCGAAATCTCAAATGCGCCAGTTCGCATCGGCTTCTTAACCTGCTCATGAGCTTGTTCAAAGCCCATATCCAGCGGCAACGATCCCTGCTCCATTCGCTCTTCAGCTTCAATTTCCCAGCCTTGCATTTGGGCAAACTTGATAATTCTTTGACGAATTTTGTCGACGTCCAAATCGGGCGTGTTCGAGTAGTAGGTATCTTCGATCAAAAGTGATTTGTCGGTCCAAGGAAGGCAGTAAAAAAATCGATAGCCATCGATTTGTTCAACACGGGCATCTTTCAAAATAGGCCGATCAAGACCGTGGCCAGCTTTCAGTTTCAAATCAAGACCGACAAACTTCTGCCAGCCAAATTGAGAAGTCTTCGCAACCTTAGGCCATCCGGTCGCATTGATTTCAAGTTCTGGAGTAAAGTCAGCACCCACTTCTTCAAAGGCCGCCGGAAATACAGCGAGCACGCGGTCGAAAAACTCATTGGATCGGATTGCATAGTACCGACTTGAAAGCTTTCGCGAATGTCTTGGAAAATGCACGTCATAGCCCGACCAGGAACTTGAAATGTACGGTGTCAGCCACGCCCAAGTTTCGGGCTGCACGTCACCTTCATGAAAACACCAAGTTTTACTGCCCATTGCTGGTCCCGACGACATGCGAATGTCCAGCTCCGGCCATCGCCACTTTAAAGCGATCAAAGCCATACAGCCAGCCAGGCCGGATCCTTTGATCAGAACTTTTGTTCCACTCGGCAGATTGGATTTTCGCGAACTGTCAGGCATGGAAGCCATTATCCTCCGCATTGTCTCTTGCGCCAAGTTGCTTCTTCAGAGAATCTCTTGAAAATGACGGGAACCACGGCTTCAGAGATTAGTAATTTGTGGGCGGCCAACGGGCCGGGCCATTTTGAGCGGCTGGAGTCCTATCTGCCGTTTGATCTCACCGTTTTCGAAAACTTTTTTTTGGCGACGCTGGTGCTTTCCGCAATCGTTGCGTTTCGCTACTTCCTTATGGTCACTCCGATCTGGGCCATGCTTTATTGGCACAAGCCTACGAAGTGGACCAAACGACAAATCTACGAAACCCTTCCATCAAAAGATATGCAGGCCTTTGAAATCAAGTGGTCGGTCATCACCTCCCTTTTGTTTGGCCTCAGCGGCGTGGGCTTAGGTCTTATGTGGCAGATGAATTGGACGAAAATTTATCTTCCGTTTTCGGCCTACGGGCTCTGGTACTTGCCGGTTAGTTTTTTAGTGATGTCGGTGCTTCATGACTTTTACTTTTATGTCACTCACAGATGGCTGCACCTCCCAAAAGTCTATCGACGGTTTCATTCTCTTCATCACCAAAGTTTGACGCCCTCGCCGTGGGCTTCGTTTTCGTTTCATCCCGTCGAAGGATTCATTCAAGCGCTCGCTCTACCCCTGATTGTTTTGGTACTCCCGGTCCATCCAACCGTGCTGCTTGCGTACCTCACTTTTATGACTATTTCTGCGATCATCAATCACCTGGGCTTTGAGGTTTTGCCGCAAAACGGGTTTGGACAATGGCTTGGCCGATGGCTCATCACCGGAACCCACCATGCCCAGCACCACCGCTATTTCCGCACCAACTACGGTTTGTTCTTTACGATTTGGGATAAAGTTTTCGGAACGGAAGACTCTCGCTATGAAACTGAACTTTCGCGCCTCACCGAGCCGAGCGACATGAAAACGCTCGTCCCCGCAAAGGATCAGCTTTGAATCAAGCGATTGCTGA
This sequence comes from Bdellovibrionales bacterium, assembly GCA_034366485.1. GTDB lineage: Bacteria > Bdellovibrionota > Bdellovibrionia > Bdellovibrionales > JAMPXM01. Next base: position 1,019 of record JAXMMN010000567.1, on the reverse strand, counting down.
CTTTGAGAACGTGGAAAAATCTTATCACGGTAAGGCGGCGCTTGGTCCGCTTTCGTTTCGCCTCCTGCCGGGCCAGGTCACCGTTTTTCTTGGACCGAACGGTGCCGGAAAAAGCACGACATTCAAAATTCTACTGGGGCTTCGAGAGCCAACGAAAGGTGTTGCGCGACTCTTTGGCCATTCCCCCAGGTCACCGGAAGCGCGCATTCGCGTTGGCTATACATCACAAGATTTGTCTTACCCGGCTCACCTTACAACCTGTGAAGTTCTAAATCTTGTCAAAGGCCACTTTCGTGACACGTTTGAACTTAATGATTTGAAAAGTAGATTTCATTTGGACCGAGTTTGGAAAAATAAATTGGGCGGACTTAGCGGCGGAGAACGACGGCGAGTTGGTCTGGCTTGTGCGCTGATTGGACGTCCCGAACTCCTGATTCTCGATGAACCAACCACTGGCCTCGATGTGGATTCCAGAAAACAGCTTTGGCACGAAATTGGAAACTTCAAAAAACAAGGCGGATCGGTCTTACTTGCCACCCACGATTTACACGAAGCGGGTCTGATTGCCGACCGAGTTCTGTTGTTGGAAAAAGGGCAGTTGCGAATTGATGGAACAATCGATGAGATCTTGAAACCCATCGATTTTAAACGACTTCGATATCAAGCAAACGGACAAACAATCGAGGAGTCCGTTAAAGACAGCGACGCAAAAATTCGTGAGCTGGTAAGCCAAGGAACCGCTTTCGAAAACCTGGAAGTACGCCGATTGGGTCTAGAAGAAGCCTTGGAAATACATTCGGGACAGTGGAAATGAAAATTACATTCAAGCTCATTGTCCTTCACACCTACTACCTGACACTCGAGAATTTGCGCCAGCCCATGTATCTCGTCTCAACGTTCGTGTTTCCATCCCTCTTCTTTTGGTTTTTCGGAATTCCGAATGCGCCAGATGCAGACGGACTGGCAATGCTGACAGCCTCATTTTGCGCGTTTGCTGTTTTGAGCGTCGTGCTCTTTCA
>JAXMMN010000566.1:0-1021 GCA_034366485.1 Bdellovibrionales bacterium | reverse complement strand
CCCTAAGAAGAAGTCCGCCAGTACCTGGCGGATCAGAAGACTAAGAGAGTTTTGAATTTTAACGGTCAGTCCCGATGGTCGGGATGCGATTTTTGAGAGAGTCACTTCGATGATGGAAGCTTGTCTGAGCGATAAAATGCTGTTCTTTCCTTCTTTTTCCTCTACCTTGGGTCAAAGGGCTGATTTCTGGTCAAAACCAGTGATCACCCCATTTTTCCCACCCATTTCTATTGTGGCCCGGAACGGAAAACAGGCGTCAAAAACTTCGACACTTCAACTTGTACTAATTGCTTTTGATGGCCTATTTGCAATGTAAGCTAATTTAACGATTGGGCGCCTGCCTTGCACCTATACGCCTCATGAACAAAAATAAGCTTCTCTACTTTGCCCCGATCCTCGCAATTTCAATTTCAAGCGGATCAATAGCTTTTGGAAGCTCAGATATGGATACCGTCCTCAAACTTATCGCCAGAGACAAATCCGACTATGAAGTTACATACAACGCACTTAAAGCGGTAACGGAACCAAATGTACTCTCGTGCAATAAGTCCGGCGGCCAAGAAATCGAAGTAGAGTTTGACTTGAATCTCGGAAGAACCCCCAAAAAAATTCGAGCGGTCATATCGGGTACAGCCGATGTTCCTTTGAAAGTCGTCATAAATCCCATAGAGAATAGCGTAAACGGAAAGACTCCGCTCCCATACATCAAAGACATTCAAGTCGACTATTCCCATCCGACTGCTAGTGCGGTTCAGATGAGCGAAGAAACACTTCGCGCGGCTATGTCGAAGATTTCTTGGTACGTGCGCAAAAACTATTACATGTCTAACCACATTGAGTATCACCAAACGGCTATGCGAATAATTAAACCTGATCCGGCCTCCCCAAAAGCACCGCAGCTTCAAGGAATTGTTCAAATCGGTGGAAACAATTCCTACATTGACGGCCTCGCTAATGGAATTTCGGCCTCTTTGCCTTCGTTCTGGAAAGGCATTCACGAGCGCTGCGCGAATGGCACACA
>JAXMMN010000565.1:0-2827 GCA_034366485.1 Bdellovibrionales bacterium | reverse complement strand
GATAGGCGTCTCCGTGAACCGCGCAGATTGAGTTTTGAAGCTCAGGATGATTTTGCAAGCGATGTCGAAAAGATTCAAATTTGTTTTTGGTTCGTTCGATCGCGATGATCAGTGTGCGGCCTTGGTCAGAGGAATGAGTGTTTATTTTGCCAGCCAGCTGAATGGGGTGCCATCCGACTCCGCAGCCGATTTCTAGGATCAAGGTTTTGTCCGACGTCAAAAGCTCGGCGGCGAACGGGTGACCTGCGTAATCAAACCGAAGTTCGCTCGGTTTACCATGGGGTTTAAATGTTCTAACGAGCCCGGCAGGCTGAGGCGATTGCAAACTTGAATTCATTCAATGCCTCTCCTTCTGTACCTAGACGGCTGGCAATTGGTCGACACAGGTTCTCGATACAGTTTGAACACAAAGAACGCAATAAATCTAAATCAGCCGAGGCATCTTTAGACGGGATTTCATAAAGTCGAAGGCCGGTCGACTGGCAGATTTCACATCGCTCTTGGCTGAGCTTTCGGCAGGCAGCCTTCACATCGGCAACAGTCTTACCATCGAGGCCGTGATACTGCTCGTAGAAGTCGCGAATCGCATTGACGGCGATGGGGTGAAGAGGTCCCGCACCGTTTTGATAAAGAATGCTCACCAGGTGTGTTCGAGGAGAAGTTCCATTGTTGCCGACCCTGTGGGGGCGAGAGGTATTTATGAGATAGCCAGACCCATCGGATGGCAGATGATACCGGCGTCCCGAGATCTCGATCCACGAATCGGGATTGGTTTCGATTGGTATGTGGAGGCGAACCGACAACTTTCCGTCAATATGGGCATCGGGAAGTTCGAAGCCGGGAAAAATGGTCATGAGTCGTGTTCGATACAGTCGAAACGGTAAGAGTCGCTGAAAAACAAAATCAAATCGTGCGCCGGCCGGGTTTAGGCGGTCAAAAAATCGAAACGGCGCATGAAGCTTAGCCACTTTGACGGAGGTGGAGTCGTAGGTCTTGTCATAGCCTTCTCCGTACTCGTAAGTGGCCTTTCGGTCGACGGCATCAAGATAAGTTTTTTCAGGAGGGATCGGCTGATCTCCCTTGGGAACGTTGAGAGCCGAGTACTGAAGGCCGATCGCTTGATAAAGGTCTTCACCGTCTTTTCCGCTCCAGGGGAAATTTGCCTGAACTCTGGCCAAAGCTCGCTCGAGGCGAACCTTCGAAAACCCATAGGGCACGCGAAGGACGTCGAAATCAAGCAATCGGCCTCGGGCATAGAGATCGTTCGGGTGAATTGTTTGTAGAGTCGTTTGGCTGTCACTCATTTCGGAAATTATTGAAACACACCTTTGACGTCATCGAAAGAGAGTTCCATGATCAAGGCAGTTATGGCGCGTAAAACAACGCTCGATCCGCTGGCAAGTCAACGCGGTGGTCTAGCTGGAGCTTTCGAAACACTGATGCGGCGATTTAAAACGTTGCTGCATATCGCATTGATCATGCCACTTTACTTCGTTGGTTGCGCGATCATTGGTCTCGCCGTTGCTCCTGGCGTTTTGCTTGTTGGTTTAGCTTCGCAAATAAATCTCGGAGTGGCGGGTCCTTTCGGACTGTTCCTGCAGGCCTGGCTAGTTGGCGCATCGATCATCGCGGCGGTTTTCCTTTCTGGCTTTTTGCTGGTGCTGATTTTGCCATTCACAAATTTTGTACTTCTATGGGGTGGGCGCTTGAAGCCTTGGCGCGGGCCGTACTACTCACTTGAAGCTATTCGGTGGTATATTCACAACGGCATCACTTACGTGCTTCGTTACACATTGCTCGAGTTTTTTACACCGTCGCCGATTGCTGTTTTGTTTTATCGTTTAATGGGGATGAAGATTGGGCGCGGAGCCGTGATCAACAGCACGGCGTTGTCTGATCCGAGCTTAATTTCTATCGGCGAAAAAGTAACGATCGGCGGGTCCGTGACGATCGTTGGACACTATGGACAGGCCGGTTTTTTGATACTCGCGCCGGTGGTCATTGGTGACGGGGCAACAATTGGGCTTCGCGCGTCGATTATGGGCGGTGTTAAAATCGGAAAAAATGCGCGGATTATGCCACATTCTGTGGTGCTGCCAAAAACCGAAATCCCCGATGGCGAAATCTGGGGTGGTGTTCCTGCTATCAAAATTGAATCTATTAAATAGCGGATCTAATTAAGTGTGGGCCGAGAGCTACGCGATTTTTTTGATCTGTTCGAGTTTGCCTTGAGCAACCGCTAGTTCCTGGCGAAGAGCGCCATTTTCGGCTTGCAGAGACGCAACTCGCTTGCGCAAACCTGAAAGCTCGGCTTCGACTTCAGGAGGCACTTTGTGATCTGCGGTCGCCCATGCTTTTGCATCTAAAGATGTCACAACTTGAAGAGTCGGTGGTGAATTCGGCGAACTTGGCGCGGATGGTGCGGCCGCTTGTTTTGCGCCAAAACTTTCGCTGAATTCTGGAACTCCGATAATTGTTTTCCCTTGTTTTAGGCGCTCTTCGATATCGTTGTCGATGTGAAGAAGCGGATCAATTTTATCAAACCGCAGAGTTCCTTCTTGCGCCAATCGTCGCACGGTTTCGTACATCTTGTTAAACGAAGCGGCCACATCGGCGGCGCTAGGTTTGTTCGAACCTTCGTACAGATCCAGTACTTTGCGGCGCTTGATATTGCCGAGAGTACTAAGCAGCCGTTCGCGTTGTTCAGCCGTGACCCACGAAAGAATGGCGGCAAGATTAATGTCGAGCATTGCACCAGTTACTTCTGAAATCGCAGAGTCCGACCACGTCAGAATTCGATTCAGATCAATTATTTTTGCCGTCAAAG
>JAXMMN010000564.1:0-1235 GCA_034366485.1 Bdellovibrionales bacterium | reverse complement strand
AGATAGACTCGGGAATTTATGTGACCGTCGACCGTCAGTGGGTTGCTAGAGATTCCGATCGCTTTGCCAAAAGGTGGAATCAGCTTCAACCCTGCTAAATTGAACTGTGGATTGACGCGGTAATCTCCCGTGTAGGTCGCTTCGACCGAATACTTACCAATCAAAGGAATCCCTAAGGTGAAGGAGCCGGTGTCGGCTGGGCCACCGCGGTCGAAATCCTTAACTGAAAAAGTCTTCTGTCGATTTGCGCCGATCATCGCGATGAATTCTAAGAGAGCCGTTTTGGGATCTTTGCTAAGTTCCGCTTCTTTGAAGCGCAATTGTCCACCGGGCTGTTGTTCTGAAGGCAAAGCCTTCTCCCACTCGGCGAGTTCCCGCGGCGCGATTGAGACTCGATCGAGAAGTGTTTTGTTGCTAGTGACGGTCGAAACAAACATGAGCTCGCACGACTCGGCTTGTCCAATCGAAGGTGACAAAAATGAGCCCCAAAGCCCGGCGGCAATCAGGCCGACTGCCAGACGGCTTTTGAGTGGGTGTCGACGACGCGAAACGATGATTGATTCCATAGGTATCCGCGCTTATCGCAAGGTCCGGACCACCTCTGAAAAGTGCAACGCATTTGAATGAATTGAAACACGCCGCTGTAAACGGTTTGAAACACGTGAAAATCGCGGGGCTAAAGCAGCAGGGGTTGCAAAAAACTCTCAACAGGGAGCCGAAATTAGTCAGCAAACCAACAACGTGGGCGGTTGTGAGGCATGGCTGCAAAGCTTGGAACCAAGATCGTAGCGAGTGTCGAAAGTGTGGTCGGTTCTGGTATTGATTCTGCGCCTATTCTGAATGTGTCCAGGCGACATTGAAGCGAGGGGTAGGCGAGAGTCAAAGTTTGTGCTGGTTTTTCCGTGGCCGCATTCGAGAGGCTTGGAAGAGGCGTTCCTTTTTCGAAATGAAAGTGCGCAAAGAGCACAAAGTCGAACCCTGCTTTCTTTGTTCGGTCGCGAATCTCTGTCGGGCTCAGTCCTCGGGCCGCATACAGTGCTGGAAGGCAAACAGTCGCGGCCCACCAGTCACTCTGACCTTCGGTTGAAGACCAGTGTTCGACATCACTGGAACTCTCGCCAGGGAAGATCTGCCTTGGCATTCCGCCAAGCAAGTGCCCGAACTCGTGACAGAGGACTGCTTCAAGTCCCTCAATTGACATTTTCTCGGCACGAACAAGCCCACCCCAAAGCATC
>JAXMMN010000563.1:0-4714 GCA_034366485.1 Bdellovibrionales bacterium | reverse complement strand
TTGCGGCCTTCACCGACTCGACGACGCCGAAGCTTTCGCCTTGTGAGTACTTCGCACCTTCTTCTGGAAGATCGAGATAGACGATTTCGCCAAGTTGTTCTTGAGCAAATTCCGTAACTCCGATGGTCACGATGTTTTCGTCAACCTGTGCCCACTCGTGGTCTTTTGTGTAGTAAAAATCTTCTGGCAATTGATAGTTCGACATCTCTGATCCTCCTGATTTCAAAAATTAAATTCTTAAAGTTTTGTTAGTGAAGTCGTCACAAACGGAGTCGGTCGCACTTTCGCCTTCACCGCTTTTCCGCGGATATCCACGGCGATCTCTGTTCCATTCGCTGCAAATTCATTTTTTACATAGCCAATTCCAATCGATGCGCCCGTCGACGGGGACATCGTCCCGCTTGTGCAGACTCCGATTTTTTCGCCAGCAGAAGAGAGAAGAGTATAACCCTGACGTGGAATTCCACGCTCTGTCAGTTCAAATCCGATCAGCTTCCGCGAAAGGCCTTTTTCTTTGACTGCTACGATCGCGGCACGACCGATGAAATCTTTGGCCTGCGGCTTTATCACCCAGCCGAGTCCAGCTTCGTAGGGGTTTGTCGTGTCATCGATTTCGTGACCGTAAAGCGAATATTTCATTTCCGTGCGAAGTGTGTCGCGTGCACCAAGGCCAATCGGCTCTGCACCAAGGTCTTTGCCTTTTTCTAAAAACTCACGCCACAAATTAACAACTGAGGACGCAGGAACAAAAACCTCTGCACCCTCTTCACCTGTGTAACCTGTTCGGGCCAATACCACGTTCACGCCGTTCCATGTAAAACCGCGATGCGTGAAGGCCTTCATCGCTGACGGTTTTACGTCCCCGGAACCAAACATACGGTCAAGAAGTGCCAACGCTTTTGGCCCTTGCACCGCGATCTGTCCCCAGTCCGAGCTTTCGTTCGTAATCTGAGCCCCGCGATTGTTGGCTGTGACAAAAGCAAAATCTTTATCGATGTTCGCCGCGTTTACGCACAGGAGATACTCTTCACCAGGCTTCACGCAATAGACGATGAGATCATCAACCAAGCCACCTTGCGGATTCGGAAACAACGAGTAGTGCGCTTCACCCGCAGAAAGCTTTGAGACATCATTGGTCGTGATCCACTGAAGCGTGTCGAGTGATTTTGGTCCGCGGACACGAAATTCACCCATGTGAGAGACATCAAAAAGCCCAACGCCCGTTCGACAGCTGATATGCTCTTCCTTTAGACCGCGGTATTGAACCGGCATCCACCAGCCAGCAAAATCCACCATGCGCGCGCCCAAACGGACATGCTCGTCCGCCAAGGGAGTTTTTTTAGGAGCGTTCATAGCCACTGGACTGACTTCATTCATGGTGCCTCGCGAAAACATTCTTCTAGCGCGGCACTTTTCACCTGTCATGCCGTGCAGTCAAGAAACGGCGCTTTTGCCAGCCGAGATCGACAGTTTTTGTCATCGCGAACTCCTTTCAATAGTGCTCAATATATCGGCACCTCTGCAAATGTTCGCCAAAGCCAATTAAACCGACTTCTGGGGCCTTCATCCGCCTCTCCCTTCTGCCTGGTAAAACCGAAACTTTGCGAATGAGACTCACGCTCCGATCGGCGGCCGCGCCCATGCCTTGCACCTAGTACAGGTCGAGGGACGTATGCGACGAGTGCCAAATACACATAAACCAGCCGATCGGCCGATGCGGAACAGAAAATCCGTTCTCCCGGTATTCGCGGTTTTGGCGTTTGGATTCTCGATCCTCGCCGTCTCTGCATGCGCTCCCGCACCGAAAGCTCAACAGTTTACCGAACAATCCAACACGACCGGCTACAAAGATCCTACAGGGCGATCGCATACGGGCGCTGGTGACGATCAGGCTCTCGACCGCTTGAAAGCGGAACTCACCCGGGATGCAGCGGGACCAGAGGTCGGCTCGGAAAAAGGCCCCGAGGCTTTAGAAAAAGAAGATCGTGAGCTTGCTGCGCAAATCCTAGGTGCTCGCATCGAAGAGTCGCAAAATCGAATCCGAGTTCTCGTCAGTCTTCGCGACGCCGGTCGGGTTTCCTTTGATTTCACGGACAAAGAAATCGCGTCAAAGGGCACGGCCACCCACCCTGACGTTCGCTACAAATCTATCACCGGAAAGACGGCTAGCGGCGAACAAAGCTCCTTTGACATGGCCCTGTTGTGTCGCCGCCTTTCCTTAGAATCACCAGGTCCCTCTGAACTAAAGTGTGCCACTGCGACGATGTCCCTCAAAGAACGTCACGGCGCAAAGGCAAAAGCGGGTTTCATTCTTCGAAATCAAGAGGTCTCGATTCTCGTTCGATCTGTGAAACAAGAAAAACTGGAACACAATCACCTCAAGCGCTTGGCGTCCGACTTCAAGTCAACCCGCTATGGGCGATTGCAATCTTTCGAAGTCGCTTGGGGTCCATCAGGCTTTGATCTCGAAATGGGTGATCAATTTATCTGCCCATCGGGACGACTGGTCGAAACGAACGACCTTGATGAACCGTTAAAACTCAATTGCAAGGGAGCAGAAACCTATCGCGATCTCGAAGGACGCATGATCGGCAACACCACCCGCGGAGAACTGTTTCTAGAAATCGCAGCCACTGTTCCTGGAATGCTCAACATTCTTCCTGATAGCAACGAGCGGATTTTTATTTTGGTTCGCCAAAAGAAAGCCGCTAAACCCACAGCAAAACCAAGCGGCACTCCGCAACCTGGTTCACCGCAGACCGGTACGCCAAGCAGTCCGTCAACAGCAGCACCTTCCACGTCAGAAGAGGAAGAGGAGGATGATTTCTTCCTCGACGACGAACAACCGCTGGTGCCTGCACCACAATCAGGTTCCTCCGGCCAGCCCACGGGCCCGTCCGCAGGATTAACAGGTTGGATGGTTCCCGTTGACCTCAATGATCACGTGACAAAGTCCTGGGCGCGCGACCGAAAAAATCCGCTGGTCGCAAAAAAAGTGAAGGAGTGGCAAGAGTCTCGGCGCTTCAAGGCCTTTGCAACTCACTACATCCCAAATCGTGACGTTGTTATAAAAGGTCTTAAAGCTAGTAAAGTTCCTGCAGAGTTCTCTTTCATCACACTGATCGAATCGACGTTCTTTATCGAAGAAGGATATCCTGTCCAAATTTCTTCGGCAAAAGCGGTCGGCCCCTGGCAGTTTATGCCGGCCACGGCAACGGACTCACGTTTCGGTTTGAAAATCGAGCCGCTGATTCCGGTGACAAACGAAAAAGGTAGAATTACTTCCCACATGGCAAGCCCCTGTGATGAACGGGCCGATCTTGCAAAGTCGTCCGAGGCAGCAGGAAAGTACTTCCGCGTTTTGTTGAATATGTTCCCGCGAGATCCAAAATTGGCCATTGCCGCTTATAACTGGGGCGAGGGCAATGTCGAATGCCTCGCTTCGACATCAAAGAAATGCCAAAGCCGAACCCGAAGACATTCTCAAGAGCGCCTCAGTGAAATTCGCGAACTCGGATTGAGCTTCTGGGCCATTCATCGCTACAACATGGCGCCAAGCACGACGCTGAATTACGTGATCGATTTCGTCGCGGCCCATCACGCGGCGCTTGAGATGCAGCCTCTGAAGTTTGAAAAAACTGTGGCTCCTTGGCGCCCGGCGCCGCAATGCGCACGTCGCTAACCACACAGCAAGAGCCCGAGCTCCACCAACGACTACTTCCGCTGGCTATTATTTCAGATTCCTACAGCTTCAACTCTGCCAGCTTCAGTGTGTTTTCTAACAACATCTGAATCGTCATTGGACCGACACCACCCGGAACTGGCGTCACGGCCGCCGAATGCCCCAACAACTCTTCGTATCTGACGTCGCCACAAATGGTAGCTCGTTTGGCGTTGATCACAAGGTTCTCATTTTCAGGTACGCGATGAATCCCAACATCAACAACGACGGCGCCTTTGCGAAAATACTCTCGACCCAAAAAACGAGGACGTCCGGCTGCAACGACAACAAGGTCTGCTGCGTTCGTCAGATTCTGCAAATCTCTGGTTTTAGAGTGAGCGATGGTCACCGTCGCATTCGCTTCCAGAAGCAACTGTGCCATTGGCTTGCCGACGATATTGCTTCGTCCAATCACCACCGCATTCATTCCAGCAACTGCGATATTGAAATGCTCCAAAATCTTCATCACACCAAACGGCGTGCAGGGCGCTACGCGCGTTCGTCCCGCAAACAAAAGTCCAAGATTTCCGCTGGTCAAACCGTCTGGGTCTTTTTCGGAAAGAATTCGCTCCGTCGCCTGTGTTTCGTTCAGTCCCTTTGGCAGCGGAAGCTGAACTAAAATTCCATCCACGTCGGCACGCTGATTTAATTTATCGATTTCTTTGTGAAGATCGGCCTGCGTGAGCGAAGACGGAAGCTCGATGTGAAAACTCTCAATCCCCGCCTCGTGGCAGGCTTTGATTTTATTTTTCACATAGATTTGGCTGGCTGGATTTTCACCAACCAAAACAACCGCCAGCCCAGGTGCGCGGCCAGATTTAGCCTTGAAGCTCTGAACCCGCGTGGCTAGCTCGGCGCGCCGAACCGCCGCCACTAGCTTTCCATCTAGGACCGTCGTTGTACTTCCGGCACTCTCGGTCGTGGATTTTCCTGCCATGGGCGTCCTCCAGTTAAAAACTTCACTCAAATCGCATGGAACGTCGCCCCAGTTGT
>JAXMMN010000562.1:0-2418 GCA_034366485.1 Bdellovibrionales bacterium | reverse complement strand
GACGATCATCCCCGCCAAAAAAGCTGTCGACCAACGCATACGCTAGCTTAGTTTCGATGACGAGCAGCGCAGATCCGCGAAGAGCATTGAAACGCAGAACTGACATGCAAGTAGGCATCGGGAGCGTATTAATGAATTCACCAAACTTGAGAAAATCTGTCGAAGCGTGATTGAGTGTTGCGATTTTTCGCAATTGTGCCGAAAGAGAAACGCGAAACGACCGCATGAACTTTTCGTAAATGACATCCAGCTGCGGCAGTCGTCCACGAATGATTCTATCTTGGCTCGTTAAATCATAGACGACGACAACACGGTCATCACCCGATGCCCCGGGTTCCGCGCCACCTTTTTCTGCCAGCTCGCCCTCGTTGACCGCTGCTAACAGTGCATCAACTTCACTCTGCGATAAGACCTGATTCATGCCTTAACCTCAGTTGTAAATGAATTCCGTGAAGTGAACGTGCTTGATCTTTCCTTTTGTCAGGAACGAATTCACCGCGTCTTTGATTTCATCGCGGAGACCTTCTTTTCCCTGTCGAGATTCCAGATCCTTAAATGTCTTGGAGGACAAAATGATAATAATGATGTCGCGAATTTGTGGCTTTCGCTTTTCGATCTCTTCGATGACCTTTTCGCTCTCGACCTCGAGCTCCATGTTCACCTTTAGAAGTCGATTCCCGCGATTGCCGGCAAGGTTCACGTAGAATGTTTCCATCGGAATCATTTTGCCGATGAACTCATCTGCTTTGCCTTTTTCTTCGGCCTGCGCTTGCGCTTCACCCTCGACTACTTTTTCGATGGTCGCGTGCTGTGCATCTTTTTTCTTGCCCAAAAAGACGAGGGCGCCGACGCCTCCGACAAAGAGCATGTTGATGATGACCAACGCATAAAGCAGGATCGGTTTAGATGCCTTACCTTCGGCTGGCGCTGCCGCCGCCGCGTCTTTCGCTGCACTATCTTCTGCCACTTCCGCCTCCTGCGTCCGTGATGAGTCAAAGCTTGAGAAAGCAACGACGGTGCCACAAATTCGTGACCGATATTGACTGGACCCCAAACGGCGGCGCATCGGTTATTCGAATCTGAGAAAATTTCCCAGCCTCTTGGCTAGTGCCTAGGCTGGTCTTTTAGACTGAGTGGTTTTTGACGGTCGCCAAGTGATTGGCTGCTAGCTTGGATGCACTCGACCAAGAATTTTCATGAGTTCAGAATGCTGGCTAGGTGTGGCGCACACGACGGACCGCTGGCGAGGTTCGAAATAACGGCCACTAAAGTCCGTCGCAACTGCACCGGCTTCGCGCGCGATCAAGACACCGGCCGCCGTATCCCAGGGCTGAAGGTTTCGTTCCCAGAAGCCGTCGAAAACACCTTCGGCGACGAGACAAAGGTCCAGCGCTGCAGCACCCAAGCGCCGAATGCCCCTGGCGTTACGAATGACATGAGAGACGAGCTCCATTTGCTCATCCAACGTATGATCCGAACTCGAAAATCCTGTAGCGAAAAGTCCATCGCGAAATTTCGTGCGTTTCGAAATTGAAATTGGGTTTCCATTCAAAAATGCGCCTCCGCCACGAATCGCCTCGTAGCGCCAGCCCAACAGAGGTGCATCAATGACTGCGGCCAATAGCTGGCCGTGAACCTCTAGCCCCAGGCTGCTGCAAAAAAATGGGACCCGATGAACGTAGTTCGTCGTTCCGTCCAGGGGGTCGATCATCCAAATCGCACCATCCGTCGCCTCGACACCCGAAAGCCCGGTCTCTTCGCCGAGAATTTGGTGATGAGGGAATTTTTCAAACAAGATCTTCTTTATGACGTCCTCAGATTCACGATCGGCTTCACTCACGAGTCCAGCCTGAAATTTCTCGTCAACGGATGACAGGCGACCGTAATACTTTTTTAGGACTAGACCTGCGGCATCTGCCGCTTTTCCCGCCGTCGCCAAAGCCTCTTTTGCCACTTTCTCAAGTGGTGCCGATAGCTTGAACTGGTTTGGACTGTCGCCATTTGAGTCAGAATTTGAAGTCATAGGGTCATCAGCCGAAGAGTCAGCTATTTTGTCAAGGATTTGACACATTGACCCCGTGTTCGGAGACTCTTTAACATATAGAAGTGGGCGTAGGTCGTTCGCGAAAACTTTGGTGGAAACGGAGATCCAGCATGTCAGTAAAAACTTTGAACGAACGAGGCGCATCGAGCTGGGACCTTGTTCTTAAAATTCTTTCGATCACACTTGTTTCTCTTTTCGCTTTCTCTTCAGGAATTTGGTTCGGAAAAAAACTTTCTGACAGCGACTACCAGCGGCAGGCACTTGAAGGCGAATTCGATCGCGAGGTTCGCAAGTCTTCTGATTCCGTTGCGGATTATCACGGCGGCCAAGACGACGATGCACTGACTGATGAAGAAGTCGCTGCCGCAACTGAC
>JAXMMN010000561.1:0-1735 GCA_034366485.1 Bdellovibrionales bacterium | reverse complement strand
TGATAGCAGAACTTCAGCTAATTACTGAGCTGGAGTTGCTTCTGGAGCTGGTGCAGCTTCTGTAGGTGCAGCAGCGTCAGCAGGTGCAGCAGCAGCGTCAGCTGGAGCAGCAGCGGCGTCAGCAGGTGCAGCAGCAGCGTCAGCAGCTGGAGCGTCAGCAGCTGGCTGTTCCGAGCACTTCGAGCAGCCAGTCAATGCGAAAGCCGATACAACTACAACCATTGCAAAAATATTGCGGAACATGTGTCTTCTCCTATGAACGAACTAGTTAAATTTCGAGAATCTGTTTTCTGCGAAATATGTTTCGTTTTCTGTTACTCAAGTTAGGTACCAACGCAACCATAGGCGTACGCCGAAGCGGTCATCTTGCGATTGCGATATTGGGGTCTTATCGAAAAAAACGCGATGTGGCTAAGTTTTTTTTTGAAGTTGCACGGACTTAGCGAAAGTCTTCCGGCTCTTCGGGGCTGATCAGACTCTCTAAATCCGGAATCAGTCGGCTTTCGAACTTGTTCGACCGAATTGGGCACTTTTCGTCAGGACACTGGCGGCAATAGACGCGGCGACACGGGTCGACGTGCAGATGAAGCTCTCCCGGCTGGTTGTAGCTATTGAGCAGTCGAGACTCAAAAGCCTCAGTCTTTTCATGGGCTTCCGCGACATCCCAATATTCAGGAACGACGGCGTGTGCGTCGATGTGGTGAAATCGGCCCGAGCGAATTATTCTCGTGTGATGGATTTGAATAACGCCGCCGAAGTCGATTTTTCCCAACTTTTCGGCAAATGAGGCAAGAATTTCGCGGTCTTCTTCGTCCAAAAGTCCGCCAACGGACCGACGAACAACTTTTAATCCCGTCCAACCCAATTGAATGCCCACAACCATGGCAATCACAGGATCAAGCCACAAATAGCCCGTGACGGACGCGAGAATTAAACCAAGCGTCACACCCGCACTCGTTATGAAGTCTGACTGAATGTGCATGCCGTTGGCGACCAACGCCGGAGAACCATGCTTTTTCCCGATTTTCACGAGGGCGAAACCGAGGATTAAATTGACCAATCCACAGCCGAGGACAACGACGGCTCCATCGCTGAGGTGGTCGATTTTGGTGCCGTTCAAAAGTGCCGGGATGGCTTCGATGAAAATCATGACTGCGGCAAACGCGATCAAACCACCTTCGAAGGCAGCCGAAAAATACTCTATTTTCCCATGACCGTAGGGGTGCTCGCGGTCAGCGGGCTTCGCGGCAACTCGAACGACGAAAACCGCGATGACTCCTGCAGCGATATTGACGATGGACTCAAGAAAGTCCGAGTAAACTGCCTGAGACCCGGTGATTCTCCAGCCCCAAAATTTAATTCCTGTTAGCGACGTGCTTATGAAAAGCGCGAGAAGAGTGACTCCGAGAAGACTTCCGTGACTTGGCGTGCCCAGTTTTACCGGAAGGACCGGCGAATTCGCTTGTTCACTTTTCGGCACGGTCTTTACCTTTGATCACATTCCAGAACTAACTGGTTTTTTTCATAAAGAATCTGGAAGGATCATAAAGCTTTACGCAGTTTTTGCCACCATGTTTGGCATCGTAAAGAGCATGATCTGCGGCGCGTACAAGGCCCCGAGCATCGACATCCACAAGGCCTGGCATCGCAACGCAAACACCTAGGCTGGCAGTCAAACGCATCGAATGCCCATCTTTTGAGAAGTTGTAGGCTTCAATTCTCGCGCGAATACGAT
>JAXMMN010000560.1:0-6957 GCA_034366485.1 Bdellovibrionales bacterium | reverse complement strand
GGTACCGAGATCGAGTCCAGCAACCCGCATGGATTAGCTTCCCGACAATTTCTTTTTAAGAAGCTGATTCACCATATCGGGACTTGCCTGACCCTTTGTGGCCTTCATGACTTGGCCAACAAAGAATCCAAACAATTTATCTTTTCCGCCACGATAGGCTGCCGCTTCGTTGGGGCTCGCCGCAATGACATCATCAATTGCTTTTTCAATCGCCGACGTGTCGGTGATTTGAACGAGACCTTTTTCTTTGACGATCACTTCTGGTTCTTTGCCAGACGACCACATTTCACTGAAAACCGTTTTCGCGATTTTTCCAGAGATTGTTCCCTTGTCGATCAGAGCAATCATTTTTCCAAGATTCGAAGACGAGATCGGACTTTGGGCGACCGTCTTTTTTGAATCGTTCAGTTCCCGCATCAGGTCAGTCATGACCCAGTTCGACGCCGACTTGCCGTTTCCACCGGCCGCGATCACCACGGCCTCATAGTAATCGGCCAAGTCCCGCTCTTGCGTTAGAACGAGCGAGTCGTATTCAGGAATTTTGTACTCCTGCTGGAAGCGCTCGGCGCGCTTGAGCGGCAGTTCAGGCAACGTTTTTCTAACCGAATCGATGAAGCTTTCTTCGATTTCGAGAGGCAAAAGATCTGGATCCGGGAAATAGCGATAGTCATGAGCCTCTTCTTTTGAGCGCATCATAAACGTTCGGTTTTTGTCTGGATCATAGAGCCGAGTTTCTTGATGAATTTTTTCGCCCGTTTCGTAGCAATCGATCTGGCGAAGAATTTCGTACTCAACAGCATTTTCAACAAAGCGGAACGAGTTGATGTTCTTGATCTCAACTCGCGTTCGAAGTTCTTTTTCACCCTTTTTACGGACGCTCACGTTGCAATCGCAACGGAACGAACCTTCTTCAAGGTTTCCGTCACACACATCGAGATAGCGAAGAATTTTGTGGACCGTGCGCGCATATTCGGCCGCTTCCGCTGGTCCGCGAATATCGGGGCCAGAGACGATCTCAAGTAGCGGTGTTCCCGCGCGATTGAGATTGATCAGCGAGTATTCGCCGTGGTGGGTAGATTTCCCGGCGTCTTCTTCCATATGGGCGCGCGTGATGGAAATCGATTTCTTTTCTGTGCCCAAAAGGAAATCAACCCGACCGTGTTCGCAAAGTGGCAGATCGAACTGAGAAATCTGATAGCCCTTCGGAAGATCAGGATAAAAATACTGCTTTCTTGAGAACACACTTCGCTTGCGAATTTCACAACCAAGAGCGAGCCCCATTTTCACAGAAAATTCGACCGCTTTTTTATTGATCACCGGAAGTGCGCCAGGCATCGCTGTGCAAACTTCGCAGATGTTTTCGTTGTCCGCGTGACCAAACGCCGTCGAGCTATGGCAGAACATTTTCGAAGCAGTACTTAGCTGCGCGTGGATTTCGATACCGATGATCGGTTCATAATCACCATAGCTGGTTCCGGTTGCTGCTTTATCAAAATCAGATGACATTTGGCCTCCGAGCCTTCACAGCCTGAAGAGAGTTTTCCAAAGCGAGCGACACGTTGAACATTCGAGTCTCGTCAAAGTGACGCGTCATCAACTGTACGCCGATCGGGAGTCCCGCTTTCGAATAACCCGCGGGAACCGACATTCCTGGTAGTCCTGCGAGGTTTGTAGATGTCGTAAAAATGTCATTCAAATACATTTCAAGCGGATCGTTGATGCGCTCGCCAACTTTGAAGGCCGGACTTGTGCAAACCGGACTCAAAATAACATCGCAAGTTTGAAACGCATTTAGGAATTCATTGCGGATCAGCCGACGAACCTGACTCGCCTTCTGGTAGTAGGCATCGTAGTAACCGCTGGAAAGAGCGTACGTGCCAAGCATGATTCTGCGTTTAACTTCGGAACCAAACCCCTCACCGCGCGAACTTGAATACAGATCGTCGAGGTCGCCATGGGCGGCGTTTGTCGAACGGTGGCCGAAGCGCATGCCATCATAGCGCGCCAAATTTGAAGAGGCCTCACTCGTTGCGACAAGATAGTATACCGGAACCGCGTGCTTCACGAGCGGCAAAGAAACGTCGACGATCACGGCACCTTTATCTTTGAGGGCTGCGATCGCTTCGCGCGTGACGCGCTCGACATCGCTGTCCATTTTTTCGGCGAAGTATTCTTTTGGCAAACCAACGCGAAGACCTTTGACGTCATCCGTGATGATTTCTGACCACTTCGGAACTTCAATGGTGGCACTTGTTGAATCGTGACCGCAAGAGCCCGAGATCGTTTCAAGAATCAACGCGCAGTCTTTTGTTGAAAGCGCCATCGGTCCCGCCTGATCGAGGCTTGAAGCAAAGGCGATGATACCGTAACGGCTGACGCGACCGTAAGTTGGTTTGATGCCAAACAAACCGCAAAAGCTTGCCGGTTGCCGAATAGATCCACCGGTGTCCGTGCCGATCGCACCGGGCGCCATGCGTGCCGCAATCGCGGCCGCAGAACCGCCGCTTGACCCACCTGGGACGTATTCCAAATTCCAAGGATTGTGAACGGGCCCAGAGGCCGCGTTTTCGTTCGACGATCCCATCGCAAATTCATCGAGACTCGTTTTTCCAATCGTCACCGCGCCTGCGGCTTCAAGCCGATTGACGACAGTTGCAGAATACGGCGGTACGAAATTCGACAGAATTTTTGACGATGCCGTGGTCTTTAGACCTTTCGTGCATAGCAGGTCTTTAATGGCCATCGGTACGCCCGCCAGCGCGCCTGGGTCAGCGCCTTTCGCAATTTTCGCGTCGACCTGTTTCGCAGCGTCTTCCGCGCGGTCATTGGTGGTAACGAAGGCGTTTACTTTGGGATCGAGTTTTTGAATTCGATCGGCGAAGTGTCGTGTGACTTCTAGGGCAGAAACTTTTTTTCCGCGAACGGCGTCGCGAATTTCTGTGCAAGTCGAGTTTGTTAGATCCATTTAGCCCCCCACCACTGGTGGAACTTTGAACAAATTCCCGGAACGCGCTGGAGCATTGGCAACAAACGCTTCAACATCTTTTTCGACAACGGCCTCATCTTCGCGCAGTCGAATAGAAAGATCGGTCGGCGTCACTAGCGGCTCAATCCCTGTTGTGTCGACGGCCGCCAACTGCTTGAAATTTTCAAGAACTGCAGAAAGCTGTCCGGCGATGGCCATTGCTTCAGCATCAGAGATTTTCAATCGTGCGAGGTTTGCGACTTTTTGAACGGTCGCCAAATCGAGTCCAGAATCTGGTTTTTTCATAGGCTCGAACACTTACCGAAACATCGGGGAATGTTCATGGGTTCACGCTATGCGTAATGACCGAAATGCCCCAGAGCGAGAGAACCTCAGGCGATGTTACCACCGATGACACGAAAACGAGTTGAACTGCTTCGTGCGGAACTTCAACGACACGATTACCTTTATCACGTCCTAGATCGTCCTGAGATCACGGATCGAGAGTACGATCGACTTTTTGCCGAGCTTCAAGAGCTTGAGAAACAAAATCCTGAACTGATTTCCAACGACTCTCCGACCCAGCGTGTGGGGTCCGCTCCGCTCGAGGCATTTGAAAAAATCGCCCATCGCCGCCCCATGCTTTCACTACAAAATAGCTATTCGATTGAAGACATCGATGCTTTCGAAGACCGCGCACGTCGCGAGCTAAAAGATTCGGCGCCAGATACGTTTCGATTTTTTTGCGAGCCAAAATTTGACGGTCTCGCCATTGAGTTAGTTTATGAGCAAGGCGCATTGGTAAGGGCGATCACACGCGGTGACGGAACAACCGGCGAAGACGTGACCTTGAACATTCGAACTATTCCTTCGGTGCCATTGAAATTGCGGGACTGGAGTTCACCCTTGTTTGAAGTGCGCGGCGAAGTTGTCATGCTCAAAGACGACTTTCGTATTCTGAACGAAACCCAGCAAGAGGCCGGCGAAACTCCTTTCGCAAATCCCAGAAATGCGGCGGCGGGTTCTGTCAGACAACTGGATCCGTCGATCGCGGCATCACGTCCTCTGAGAATGTTCGCCTATGCACCTGGCGAAATTGAATTCACGAGAGACGACATCAAGACTCAGCAAGAGTTTGAAATTACGTGTGCGAATCTTGGGCTCCCGACGGTCGGGGTTGCGCCCGAGCGCGAAACCTTTGAAGAGTTTAAGTTGAGAATTCAACGGTGGCTGAAGGCCGGTAAATCCAAGTCGGCCAACCCCGCCACCCTGGGACTCGCGCGAGTGTGCGAAGGCGCTGCCGAAGCGAAGCAGTACTACGAGTTCATTCACGAAGTTCGCTCTCAGCTTCCTTTCGACATCGACGGAGTCGTGATAAAGGTCGACGATTTTCGACTTCAAGAAGATCTCGGGTTTGTTTCCCGCAGTCCGCGCTGGGCGACGGCTGCAAAGTTTCCTCCCGAGCAAGCAGAAACAGTGATCGAACGAATTGAAATTCAAGTGGGTCGCACTGGCGCCCTGACTCCGGTGGCTGTTATGAAGCCTGTAAAAGTCGGCGGAGTGACGATCACAAACGCGACTCTTCACAATCAAGATGAAATCGATCGCAAAGAGATTCGTGTTGGATCCAAAGTGGTCATTCAGCGCGCCGGCGATGTGATTCCGGAAGTTGTAAAGGTCGTCGTACAGCCAAAGGATTCAATTCCCTTTAAGATTCCACACATTTGCCCCGCCTGCGGAAAGCCCGCAGAGCGCGCTGAAGAAGAAGTGGTCCTACGCTGTGTGAACGCTAAGTGCCCAGCGCTGCTAAAGGGTTCTCTGAAGCATTTTGTCGCAAGGCGGGCGATGAATATCGAAGGCCTGGGCGATAAACAGATCGACGCCTTTGTGGATCACGGTCTCGTCAAGCGACCATCGGATTTGTACAAGCTGACGCAAGAGAAGATTTTGTCTCTCGATCGCCAAGGCGAAAAGTCCGCGCTCAATTTATTGGAGAGCATTGAGGCTTCGAAGAAAACAACGTTCGGTCGGCTAATCTTTGCGTTGGGTATTCGTCACGTCGGCGAGACGACCGCAAAGACATTGGCGAAGTATTTTGGAACTCCGCAAGATTTTCTCGATGCCAAAGAAGAGGTGCTCTTAGAAATTCCCGACATCGGCGAAAAAATGGCCCACGTGATTTCGGAGGCCTTTAAGGCCGGCTATATTAAAGAGGAAATCGCTGAACTGCTAAAATGCGGTGTGGTTGTCGAGAGTGCGAAAAAAGCGGCGACGTCCGGAGTTCTTGGCGGGAAAAAGTACGTCATCACCGGAACTCTTCCTATGGGGCGCGACGAAATCAAAGATTTGATCGAGGCAAACGGTGGCGTCGTTTTAAGTGGAGTCAGTAAAAAGACCGACTATCTATTGGCCGGCGAAGAGGCGGGATCGAAACTCCAAAAGGCGTCCGATCTCGGCGTCGCGATTCTCAATTGGGAGCAGTTCCAGACCCAGCTTCAAAAGAGCTAACTAGAAATGTTAAAACGCCCGCATTGATCACCAACGCGTGCGTTTCAACATGCCAGCCACTCAGCTGTACGAATCGAATTCAAATTTTAGATATGGTCGATAACGATATCGCGAGCCATAACCGTTTTACGGCCATCAGCTTTCGCGCTTTCGATACCTTTTTGGCAAAGGCGCTCGATTGCCTTCGACAATACTTCAACCGTTTCGCTTGAAGTGTTGCAGTCGCCTTTTTCTTTGATCAGCTTCTTAACCTTACTCGTAACTACGAGAACATCCGCCATGATGAATCCTCCAACGTTGAGCCATCTATCTATGCCCAAGACTTTCGACTTAAAGTCTGCCGAACCAAATCGGTTCTAGTCGAGTTAAAACCTTAGGTGCGGCGCAGCGCGCACAGAGATCGGACGTATATTCTGGTTAAGCGGCAGGCGGAGCAATGGTCTGCGAGCGCTTGCGTTCTACAACGCGCACCACCAAAATCGAGATTTCATAAAGTCCCGCCAGCGGGACCAAAAGCATCATCATGCTCAAAACATCGGGTGGCGTGATCACTGCCGCAATGGTCGCAAGTGCGACAATCGCATAGCGGCGTTTTTCGCGTAACGTGTTGCTTGAGACAATACCAAGAACTCCCAAGGCGACCAAAATCAATGGCAGTTCAAAGGAGGCGCCAAACACCAATGTCATGGTGGCAAAAAATGACATGTATTCCGAAATCGTGATCAACGGCTTGTCGACCGAACCACCGAAACTAAAAAGAAATTCGAACGCGCTTGGCAGAACCAAGAAGTAAGCAAAAGAAACTCCCGTTAAAAACAAAATGATTCCGGCGAAAACAAACGTTAGCGAGTACTTCTTTTCATGCGCGTAAAGCCCTGGCGCTATAAACATCCACGCTTGGTAGATCCACGCAGGACAGGCCATGATGACTCCGGCAACCATCGAAAGCTTCATGTGTGCCATGAATTTATCCATTGGATTTGTGAACACCAGCCCACCTTCCGGCAGGTGAGCAATAATCGGATGCCGAACAATATTGAAAAGCTGTTCCGAGAAGAAAAAGCAAAGCGCCGTGGTGATCGCAATTGCCCAGGCAGATTTGACGAGTCGATCTCGTAGTTCCGTCAAATGATCAACCAGCGTTTGGTTGTCCTCGCGCGCATCTCTCATGACGGTTTTTTCTCGTCGATCGAGGGCTCAGGCGCCGGCGGGACTTCGACAACCTCTTCACCCGGATGATCAGGAAGCGGCTGAATGGGCTTTGCGTGCTGAGCCGCGCGAATAGATTCCGCTAGGTCATCAGAAACTTGTCGAAGTGCTTTGTCTGTTTCATTTCTCGCCGTGGCCATCGTGGACGTCACGTCGCCGACTGTTCGCTTGAATTCGCCGATAAGTTTGCCAACCGCGCGAGCGACGTCGGGAAGCTGCTTGGGGCCAATCGCAATCAAGGCGATCGCAGCCAACAGAATCATTTCTCCAAAGCC
>JAXMMN010000559.1:0-3957 GCA_034366485.1 Bdellovibrionales bacterium | reverse complement strand
TTTTGAGAATTCGCCCGCAAAACACCGAAAAAACACCGGAAAAGCGCCGCTAAAATCAGTAATTCACAAACTTGTTGCATGTGCAGTTTCAAATCTGAGGCTTTTAATCCCGTGTATCAATCCGAGACGAAGGGACTTCGTTTTAAGCGGCATTGAGATCGGTCCGATAAGAAATGAATGAAACAGCCAGATATGACACCGGAATCCTACTTTCACGAAGTTGGCACGCACTATGTGGTCGCTGAACTTTTGTTTCACCTCAACAAAACACCCGCGTTGACTTATTTGTGCGACAAAAAGCGGACCTCGATCTCGAAACTCTGCGAAGATCTGAAGCTCGATTTAAAGATCGTAACAAGCCTTTTTGACTACCTTTCGAATGTCACCCCGCTGTTTGAATTGACTGACGATCAGCTCTCGCTGACGGAGTTTGGAGAAAAGTATTTGACGAGATTCAGTCGACGGACGGCGGCGGGCGAGCTGCAACTAAATTTTTGGGATGTTCGTGTAGGTGCATACGGAAACGTATGGGAATCAGTTGATCGTCTTGCGACCAAAGAGGCGATCTACGGTCAAAACTTAAAGCGGGCAGGTCAGTTCGCTGAAAACGGTGTCTTTAAGCTTGCTTCTCAATTTTGGCCGTCGATTCGTGATGTCCTGAAAGAGATCAATGACCTTGAAACCGTCGGCGAGTTCGGAGTGAACTCGGGTCTTTTAAAGTTTTTAGAAGATGAAAAACTGGAAGTACAATTACTTGGCGTGGATAAAAGTTCAGAATCGATCTCCCACGTGAAAGAAAAATTGGGACCGGGCTCCAAGATCAAGTTTCAAGAGGCCGACATTCTCGATGTCGAAAAGTGGGCGGCCGGCTTGGATCGACAGAAGGCTCAGCTATTTTTCTCGATCCATTTTCACGAGTTCATGGCCTTTGAGGGATTGGTTCCTGGTCTCTTGGGAAATCTAAAAAAGCAGTTCAAAGACTGCTACCTTCTGGCGTTTGAACAGCCGAGGCTTGATCCCGAGGAGCGCAACAGTGTTGCACCTCACCTTTGGTCTTATTCGTTTTCGAACATCTTAATTCATCACTTGATCGGCAACGGAAAGATCTTGAAGCGATCCGAATGGAAGGACCTCTTTGAGAGCCAGGGTGGTAAGGTCGTTAAGCACCAGCCTACCGGTTACCTCGGCTACGAAATGTTCTTGATTAAAGTTTAAGATCAAAAAAAGACAGACGGACCTCCGTCTAGCCCAGTCGAGTCCCACTCGTGAAATTTTAGTCTTGCTCCGATATCTAGATGCAACCATTGGATGAATCTAAACATCGGAGAACGAGTGTCTAACTTCGCAATTTCAATTCAGTTCTTCCTGCAACTATCGATAATTCTCGTTGCGATTCGAGCAATGGGTTACTTGGGAAAGAGATTTCTAGGCCAACCGCAAGTCGTCTGTGAAATGATCACTGGAGTTCTGTTGGGGCCTTCTTTTTTCGGACATTTTTTCCCAGAAGCCTTCGCCGCCGCTTTTCCAAAAGAAACTATTCCGGTGATCTACAGTGTCGCGCAGGTCGGCCTTGTGCTTTACATGTTTCTGATCGGCAACGAGTTCCGCACAGATATCATCCGTCGAAAATTGAAGTCAGCTGTTTCGGTTTCAATCAGTGGTATTTTGTTTCCCTTCATCCTCGCAGCAGGGTTGGCAGCATTTGTCATAACAGGTGAACCGTATTTCACGGAAGGTGTTGCAACCTGGCAGCGCTGGCTGTTTTTGGGAGCGGCAATTTCGATCACGGCATTTCCTATGCTTGCTCGAATCATTTATGAGGCGAAAATTTCCGGCACCTCGATGGGGACGATTTCGCTGGCCGCAGGCTCTATCGACGATGCGGCCGCGTGGTGCATTTTGGCAGTAGTTCTTGCGACTTTTGCTAACGACCCAAAGATTGCCTACCTCGCGATCGGCGGAGGTCTTGCTTACGCGATCGTCACAATGACTGTCGTACGAGCCATGTTTGCAAAAGTTGCGGCGATGGTTGAAGCGCGAAGAGAAAAAAACAAGCGCTACGAAATGCCGGGCTTTGTTTTCGGTTTGGTTTTGATGGCATTGATGTTTGCCGCCTACGTGACTGATGCGGTTGGAATTTATGCGGTCTTTGGTGCATTCATTCTTGGCGCTGCGATGCCTAAAGGAAAGTTTGCAGAAGAGCTGCAGCACAAGATAGAGCCGCTCACAACCAATCTGCTATTGCCACTGTTTTTTATCATCGCAGGCTTGAGCACGAAAATCTCTCTCCTCTTTGAATCTGGTGGCATGGGTGTAATGGCAGCAATTCTTGTTTGTTCAATTGCTGGAAAGTTCATTGCCTGCTCTGTCAGTGCAAAGTTAACCGGAGAATCCACGCACAGTGCGCTTTGCATCGGTTCGCTGATGAATGCACGTGGCCTGATGGAACTTATTCTTTTGAACATTGGACTTGAGCGGGGAATCATCACTCCGAATTTGTACACGGCACTTGTGATGATGGCGATTGTCACGACGCTCATGGCGACGCCGATTTTTAACTTCTTCTATCGACGAATGCCAAAAGAAGAACAGGTGAATCAGTTCGCTGAAGAGCCCCATCAAGAATTCAAAAAAGCGGTTTAGACTTAGCGGCGAATTGTGGTTTCGCCCTTTAGGAATCGCGGCACCAGAATGTCGACATAGGCCCGCCGCGGTTCTATTTTTTCAATTCTCGATACTTCCACCGTCTGGCTAGCAGCCTGAAGAATTGATTTTTGAATTCGACTCCACAAATCTTCATCTGTAATGCTGTTCCCAGAGCTCATCTGGTAGGCCACCATTGCAGCGCTTGAGCTACTGGCGATCACATCCGGAATGACCATGATCCCTCGGTTGAAAAGAAGTGTTCTCGCGGACTCTACGAGTCCGAAGTTTGACCCTTCAACAACGAGTTCGGCCGACACTTGAGCCGCGTGTGTGTCTACAACGCTTCTTGATGCAGCCGCTAGGATGAGAATATTCGCACTGAGGCCGTAAAGCTGTTCGGACTGAAGCAACTCACTTTGTTTCGGCAGGTTTTTCGGATCAATTTTTCCGCCTTGGATCGTGGTTGTGAAAAACTCGCGCGGTAGTCCGGCCTTGTTATAGACGGCGTGATCTTTGTCGGAAATTCCGATCACTGTCGCGCCCATATCCATCAGTCGAATAGCCGTACCAACTCCAACGGCCCCTGAACCTTGAATGATGACGGTTTGTTTCGCGATTTTTTCTTTGAAAAAAGCAGATGCAGCCCAAGACACACCTTTACCGGTCATGTTTTTTTGGTAGCCAGTGAGGTCTCGAATGCGGTTCGGAATGATTTTTCCCGGATGGTGCGCGTGCACAGGTGAAAGTTGTGGAAACCCTGCAGAGAGGTAAATATGGTCCATGATTTCGTCTGTCGCCCCAAGATCTTTGCCAAGAACGACATTTGACTTTAAGAGCGCACCCATTTTAACGCCAAAGTCGGCTGCAATTTTTAGCATATTTGGATTTTGTGGCGAAACCGCGAAACCGCCTTTGGCACCTCCAACCGGTAGTCCGTGGGGTGCAAGCTTGAGCGACATACAATAGGCAAGTTCGCTCACTTCCTCGGCGGTGACATTGGGTGAGAAGCGACATCCGCCAAAGGCCATGCCGCCTTTCAATGTGTTAACGCTGATAAAAGCTTTGTAGCCAAGCTCTGGATTGTCGATGGTGTGAAGCTTTGCCGAACCATTTTCTGCGTCGTTTTTCATATGTTGATTCCAATGTCTTTAGGCTGCTTTTGGTGTGCGAGTATTCGTGGCAACAATTTCGTGATCTGATTTTACAGATTCGTTGATCAGCGGTACAGCGTGCATGAAGTCGATCACTTCACGCAACGCGCGACTTTTTTCCAGGAGACCTGCGGCCTCTGTGTGCTGCGCTTTTTCAACG
>JAXMMN010000558.1:0-1418 GCA_034366485.1 Bdellovibrionales bacterium | reverse complement strand
TTCAGTTTCTCGAACTCACCGGTCACACTTGAAAGTGCAAAGCAGATCTTGGCATTGGACTCTGAGGGCAACCAGATCACGATGGAAGACATAGAAAGTCTCGTCGCGACTCACTACCGGTTGCGGGCCACAGATCTCCGTGGACAAGCGCGTCCAAAGCCAATTGTCACGGCTCGTCAGATCGCCATGTGGTTAATTAAAAAGAATCTACCAAATAAATCCTTGGTTGAAATCGGTCGTCATTTTGGTGGACGCGATCACACGACAGTGATGAATGCGTTGCATCGAATCGACGATCAACTGATCACAAATCTAGATATGAAGAGAGATATCGATGAGTTGCAGGTCCGTATCCACAATATCACAGGGGTGTGAATGTGGATCATGGACAACCGTGTGGACGGAGCTTCGAACAACGATGTGGAATGAAGAACTGCACATTTTTGAACGACCAAACAGTGACTTAGGACCCGAAGTCTTCCACAGCGAAAAAGAAACAAAAACAGAGACTTAGATTAAAAGAGACGTTAACCACAGGCCCTACTACTACTTCTGATTTATATATATAAAGAAAGAAGAATAGAGAGAGCTCGAAATAGGAAACAAAGAGATCAATTATGAACACGACGACGCAAACGACGCCATCAGCGAAACAGCCACCGACGATGACCTCTTCAGCGACCTCAGCAACGACGTCAGCTTCTTTGACTTCGTCTTTGATGGTGGAAGTTGAAAAGAAGGATTTGTTAAGCCTTCTCGGAAAAACTCAAAACATCGTTGAGAAGCGAAACACGATGCCCGTTTTGATCAACGTGCTTCTTGAGGCGAAAGACGGAGTGCTGAAGGTTTTTGCAACCGATCTCGAAGTCAGTCTCACAGATCAAGTTCCAACGCTGAAAGAAAAGGCTGGCAAAGTCGCTGTGTCAGCAAAGAGTCTTTTTGAAATCGTAAAAGAACTCGATGACGGTCCCATGACGTTGACGAAACGTGACAACAACTGGCTTGAAATTAAACAACGTAAATCTGTTTTCAATTTGGTCGGGATCGCAGCCGATGAATATCCAGTTTTCCCGTCGTATGCGACGAAAGACTTCATGACGGTTTCATCGTCTGTCTTCGCTGACATGATTGAAAAAACAATTTACTCGGTCTCGAACGACGAAACTCGCTATTACCTAAACGGTGTTTTCTTTGAACGCGTTCAAAAAGATGGCAAGAATTCATTCCGCATGGTCGCCACAGACGGATTCCGTTTGTCGATCGTAGATCGTGAAATGCCATTGTCGAAAGAACAAAGCCAATCTGCGTTCCCTGCGACCGGTGTGATCATTCCGCGAAAAGGTTTATTTGAAATTCGCAAAATGCTTGAAACCATCGAAGGCGATTTCGATTTAGCAGTCGAGGGATCGCAATTGGTC
>JAXMMN010000557.1:0-4744 GCA_034366485.1 Bdellovibrionales bacterium | reverse complement strand
AAAGCCGTTCAATTTCAGGAGGCAGAAGATCTTCAAGAATGGATCGAAAATACTCTTTATCCGATCACGCAGTTTTCTGCTCAGCAGGTGAAAGATCTTCCGGTTCGTCAGCCAGTCGTTTGGGACGCCAAGATTTTCAATACGGAAGCGACCTTTGAGGGCATCGACCGATACGCACTGTTTGGTGAAGCAGAAAAAAGTGCCGCGCTTGCTGGATACAATCAAGGGATGGCGTGGATGACGTCGTTTCTTGCGTACAAAGTCAAAAACCTCATACCTATGACGAAGAAGGTGGGAAATCTGTATGGAATGGACGGATTTCCATTCTTCGGTCCCGTTACAGGTGTCCCAATTGAAGAGCGAGTGAGTGTCATTAAATCATACCCAGAGGTTTTCTCGCTTCGGGGTGACGAGAGTTCGAAAAAGTGGCTCGCACTTTCGCTCGAGCATATGCGAGAGGGAATGATCTACGCGAAAGAGGCTTGGCGTACGATTCGCGATAGCGGTGAATCAGAAGTGAACATGATCAACCCGATTGCGATCCAAGGCTTCCGACGCGGAATCAATTCAAACATTCCCGAGCTCGAAAAAATGCTCGCGGGACCAACAGTGCTGGTCAGCCGAGTGAATGGAAAAAAGATTCAAGTGAATATCCCAGTCTTGTTCACAAAGCCTCGTAGCCTCCAGGCGTTCTTGCCGAAAAAGCCGTTCTCAAAAGACAATACTTATTATCGCAGCCTCTTTCTCCGCGATCGCCGCGGCCAGCAATGGGAAGAAGAGCGCGTGATGTTCCGTGACTATTTTGCGGGCCGTGCACAGAACTGGGACGTTTCAGCATTTGCAGATTGGGTGATGATCGAAGAAGTCGTAAATGGAAAAGCTCAGTGGGTTCCAGTGAAAGCTGGAAAAGACATTCAAACCCTACAGCAGGTTTTGTCACAAAGCTGGGGCGGAAATTTGGTGGCTCTACCTCTTGCGGCAGCGATGCTCTAAGTAAGTGATCGAAGGGCTACGCGAAAGACTACGCATTTTTCAAAAGTCGCTCCAAAAGGGACTACGAGTTTTTGCTCGTGGTCCTTTTTATTTTCATTTACTTGCTCGTCGGTTTCCCAAAGCAACACTCCTCGTGTGGACCGCGATCGTTCTTGCGTGCCTGGTGCCGATTCAAAACGTTCGGACTGTGATCAGCGTTCACGACCTGATGCCAGAGGACTTTCTTTCGGTGAAAGAAATGAAGGACCTCGACAAGAATTTTGCAACCGGGCGGCCGGTCGCGTTGGTTCTTCGTACGGAACAGGCGACTTTTTCCGAAGCCGACTTGTGCGTTTTGAAAGCGTGGATTTCTAACCAGCTATTTGAGGATCCAAATCTCATCAACGCTTCAAGTCCATTTGACCTGAAGAAAGTGGTCGATCAGCCAGGCTATCTGCACTACCGATCGTTGTTGGATTTGAACTGCGAAGCGCCGAGCGTCTTGCCAGACATGAAGTACTGGAACGTTCTTCGATCCTCGCCGCTTGTGAACTTGTTTGTCGCTCGCTCGGATCCAAAGTTTTTAACGATGGAACTTAGTTACGACGGCGCCGTGAAAGACGAGGCCATGGGTGCCTTTGCTCCTGAAAAGCGAATCGAGATACAGGCCTCCATTGAGGAAGCGCTGAAAAAGGGAGGTCGTAAGATTTCAGTTTCTCTCAGTGGCGCGGGCACGTACGAATCTTTTCTCGTCAACGGCATGCGCGTTTACGGTTGGATCAACATCTTGATTGCCGTCTTCATTGTTTTTAGTTTTCGTTGGCTTTATCGAACTTGGAGTTCGAGTGCGATCTACCTTGCGCTGATTGGAACCGGAATGATCGTCACCTTCGGTGCGGTCGGACTCTCAGGGCGTCCCATCGACATTCTTTCGAACTCTCTTTTTGTGATGACGGCCGTTGCGGCACTTCAGGATTTCGCGTTTTTAACTTCGGCGATCCGGCGAGGCGGACTGTGGGAAAGTTATCGACGGCTTCTTGTTCCTAGCTTTTTCACGTCACTAACGACAATGGTAGGCTTTGGAAGTCTGGCAGTGTCTGACATCGCAAGTATCAAGTGGTTTGGAATCTGGGCGGCATTGGCTGCTTTTTTAGAATGGGTTCTGCTGTTTTTGGTGCTTCCTGCGGCACTCACGATTTGGCCGCGCATGGCCGCGTGGTGGCGGTCGTCCTCGACTGAATCCAAAGGAATTGGTCATGGTCTTTTCTTTGGATTGCTTCGGCATCGAGTGATCGGAAAAACCGGAGTCGCGCTTTTCTTTGCGGTGTTTCCGGTAGGCCTTGCATCCCTCTTTTTTTTAAACGTGCAAGACGATCCCAAACGCATGCTTCCAAGCTCGCATCCATTTCGTCTTGAGCTCGATCGCCTGAAATCTGATTTGGGATGGGAATTTCCGGTTTCAATTGTCTTTCCGATTGGTCGCGATTTGGAGGTGATCAACGAAATCACGAGACATGCAGAAAAGCTTCCCGGAGTCGCCGCGGTCGAAAGTTTGGGAGAAATTGCCTCGTGGATGGGGAAGGACTTGTCGCCCGAAGTTGCGGATGTTGTTTATCGCGATGCCGTGTTTCGCGGGATGACCAGAAGGTTTCAAACAAGTGATGGCACGGGACGAATTGTTCTTTACCTCAAGTCGGCATCGCTCGAATCGGTCTCGGTAATTAAACACGCGGTGGAAACGAAAATTTGTCCCCAGTACGAGTGTCGCTTGGTGGGCGAAGTCGTGGCCTATGCAGACTTTGTACGTTCGGTTTCGGAAACGCTGTTTGAAAGCCTGACAAGCGGCCTCGTCGCCGTGGTGCTTTTGATTTTCGCTTTGTCGTTTATTCGCCTAGATCTCACTGTTTTTCCCTACGTTGCGCCGCGAATGATCGCGTCTTTGCTATGGGGCCCCATGGCGATGCTCGCGCTATTGGCAGGTTCGCAGGTTTCGCTCAACATGGTGACGCTGATTTGTGCGTCGGTTGTTGTTGGATTGACCGGCGATAACGCGATTCAATTTTTGTTTGCGCGAAAAACCCGCTCAAAGGCTGATCTCCTTCTTGCACTTTCTGATCGCACGGAGGGAGCATTGGTAACCGCGGGCTTGACCGCAGTTTCGTCATTGGTTTTCTTGGTAAGCTATTTCGATCCGCCCCGTGTGTTGGGCGTCTTGCTCTTCAGCTGTTTTCTATTGAGCCTCATCGGCGACACGTTTGGACTTAGACTTTTGATGGGTGATTTAAAAGATCCAACCAAGACCGATCCCGAAGGAAAGTCCTTGAACCGCATCAGCGGAATCTCCGCCAAGAATGGCTAGAAATTCGGTTTGTGTGTCGATCACCAAACCGTCGGCAACTTCGATTCTCAAAGAAGTTCCTGGAATCACCGTAAAGGCCTGGGATTTTGCGTGAGTTTTTAGAACGACAGTTTGGTTGGACGGATCGCTAGGAGCGCTGTTCGACGATGTGACCGACCGATAGCTTCGAACAGAATAGTCGGTCCAACCAAGGCCAAGAGAAATTCCGGGACGAACTCGCGTTCGTGTGAACCAGTAGCCAACTTCGGTGCGAGTCGCGAGCATACGAATGTTGTCGACGGTTACACTTTGATCCATAGCGTGGTAGGCGTCCATGGACGCTCGCGCTTCGAATGAACCCCAGGCGGTTTCGAATTCTCGCGCAACTCCAAGGCCCATGTACGTAGCGCCGTCCTTCATTCTCGAATCGAACTTTCCATATTTCGCCTGTAGGTAGCCAGTGCGGACGAAGGCCAATGTTTGCGGCCCGATTGATTTTACGATCGGCGCTGAAGTTTCCACGATGGAGGTGGACTTCGCCACCTCGGAGGTCGAGGCTTTTAAATCAATCGGAGTGTCCTCTGCAGAGACTGGAGGTTCTGCGCTGGCTTCAACAGTCGTTTCTACTCTGGTCGTTGTCTCTATTCTGGCTTGAGAGAACTCTTGCAATGGCTCGAATGGAACCGGAGGTAAAATCACGGGAGCCGGCGCGGTGCTTGGAGCGGCGGTGACCGTCTTCGGCTGAATAGGTGTCAGTGCAACGGAATTTGCCGGCGTAGGTGCCGGTGCAGTTGCCGTTACAGGCTTGCTTGCGATCGAGGGAATTTCCGAAAGATCGCCCGGCGGTGCGGGCACAAAAATGCGCGATTGGACGCGAACTTCTGCCTCAGTTTTTTGAACTTCCGATTTCTGAAGAGCTTTGTTCAGACTTGGATTTTTCGGAGCAATCACAACGCCAGCACTATCCGACATGTCGATGTACGTTCGTTTTGTCGTTTTCTTCTTTGGGGGAAGCTTTTGTGGGAGCTGACTTGTCGAGCCCGCTGGAGGCTTCGGTGCCCCGGAACTTTTTTCTGCCGCGGAAATGACAGTCGTCATGGCTATGAGTGCAAGAAGGTTGCGTGTAAGAAGAGTAATCACGGTGCCTCACCGAACTTTTCAGTTAGGCCATCAAACTGAAGTCCACCAAGGCTAAAGCGAATGATGTGCGCCACATTTGCGTTTGTCGTCGTTGCTCGACCAAGCGTCCAGTGGATCGCCGCCGTCGGCACGCCGACGGGAAGTTCTGATCCATTAATGTTGCCGTTTCGTAAACACGCGGCAGGGTAGCGCTGAAGAAGCGCCGTGAGGCTCGACTTACCTGCGCCAAGTGCCGGAACTAAAGTCGAACTGTCGTCCGGATTCAAAACCGGTGTCGGAACGACGTCGCTATCT
>JAXMMN010000556.1:0-1625 GCA_034366485.1 Bdellovibrionales bacterium | reverse complement strand
GTCAGTTTTTTGAAACTTCACTGTCAAACTGGTCGACACTCCATCGACGAAAATCCACAGAGTGTCGAAGTTTTTTAATTCATCGATCAGCGGATCGAGAGCGGGGACATAGGTTCACGTGCTAAAGTTGCTGGGCGATTTGATCGCGCCGCGTGTTCGAAAACACCGGCAGCCGACTGAAGACTTTTAAATCGAGACTCTTCGAACCCAATCCCAACTCCTAGAGCATTTTGCAAGAACCCCCGCACGGCTGGTGTCTGCCAAAAGCCAAAGACTTTTCCTGACTCCGACCCTTCAGCCAATGTCTCAAAAAACTTCTCCAGATGGTCCACTGGCTTCGGGAAGATCTCAATTTGATAGTTATCACCAAGCCCCGCAAACTCAGCCGCCTTCGCGAGCGCGCGATCAAGACCGCCCACTTCGTCTGCGAGACCGATTTGCATTGCGCGAGTTCCGGACCAAACTCGACCCTCGGCAAGCGCCTCAACGTCTTCTATTTTTTCGAAGCCGCGGCTTTGCGCAACAACATCGATAAAACGACGATAGGTCTTTTCGACCGAAGACTGAATCGCCGCAGACTCCTTGGGATCTAAGGCACGCGTCATTCCGCCGTAATCCGAATGCCGATGTGTCGACACGCGATCAAACAGAACTCCTAGTTTGTTTTTGAATAAGCTCTCTGCGTTGAACAAAAGACCAAAGACACCAATCGATCCAGTGATCGTCGTGGGCTCGGTTACAATGTGCCTTGCGCCGACGGCCATGTAATAACCACCGGAGGCTGCAATATCCCCCATCGAAGCTACAACCGGTCGTTTTTCATCAAGCACGGTCAATTGACGCCACAAAATGTCGCTCGCAAGTGCATCGCCGCCGGGACTATTGATACGTACGACGACGGCTGCAACATCTGGATCTTCATCAATTTCAAATAGCGCACTCATGAAAGTGTCATCGCCAATTTGGCCACGTCCACCCTCACCTTTGACGATTTCCCCTTCTGCGATAACAAGGGCGATTTTTCTTTTTTCTCCACCCTTATCCTGTGCCTCCGCCGCCATTCGCGACGTTGACACATATTTCAACTCCTCATCCGCAGTCCAACCAGCTGCGCCTCGAACAAGTGTGTCGAATTCATCGGTGAACATTAAGTCAGATACCAACCGGACGCGCTTGGCGTCCTCAACTGACCGGAGTTCTAAATTGGACATCCAGCCATCAAGCTCTTCGACAGAAACTTTTGCTGAGCCAGCAATCGCAGTTCGTACTTCAGACCAAAGATCATCTACTAAAACTCTCGTCTGTTCTCGATTTTCATCGCTCATCTTGTCGAGAATAAAGGGTTCAACCGCAGCTTTAAATTTTCCCACTCGAAAAATCGTCGGCTTCACTTCGAGCTTCGAGAAGAGGCCCTTCATGAACGGAACCTCTGAAGCGAGTCCATCCAATTCGATATCGCCATGGGGCTGCATCACCGTGCGATCCGTTCCACTTGCGATATAAAAACCAAGTTCATTCAAGCGATCTGCGTAAGTAAACGAAAACTTTTTTGCTTCCTTGAAGGCCACAAGCTCGCGACGAATCGCGGTTGCCGAAGCCCAACCAATCGAGGGATTTCGAATATC
>JAXMMN010000555.1:0-4430 GCA_034366485.1 Bdellovibrionales bacterium | reverse complement strand
CCTCTATCACCATTTTCGGCCAGTGATGCGCGATCGAATCTACCAGATTCTTTATATCTACCGATTCAACCAAGAGACCCGAAGTCTCGGTATCAGCGAGGAAAAGTGCATTTTCAAGCTGCGTCTCTAGGCGGCCCGCATCCCCCATGATCCGATCTAACAACCGTCGCGAACTTTGGGACCCTTGTTCTGTCAAATCGTCGTGCAAACTTTCTGTTTGAACTCGCAAACTGGCTAAGGAGGTTTTTAAGTCGTGCGTGAACGACGCGAAAAATTCCTCTACTTGTCGAGCTCGCTTCCGTTCAACTTGGATCCCGTACAGGATAGCAATGCCGCCACCAAGAAGGAGTACTAACAGAACAACCCCTTCGCTTAAAAGCATTCGATGTTGGCGCTTAAAGCTTGCGTCCGCGCTCGGATCGGTCGCCATAGCCGCCGTCAATTCTCGCATTTCCTCTAGCTGATTGAGGCCAAACACCATCCACCAAGAAGCGAGCGCAAGACTGAAAGCAAGCCACACGCTTGCCAATAGCAACTTCACCGACAGTCGACGACTGGCTGCTAGCGGCTTCAGGCCTGTACTTTCGACTCGTGCTCGATCACCCATAGTTCAAACTTCAATCATGTTGCCGCCGCGGCTTCAGCCGCCGCGACGATTTTTACGATGGCCTCGTCTAAGATTTCCGTCGTGTGTGCCGCACCTATGAAACCCACTTCGTAACCGGAAGGAGCCAAATAAACTCCTCGTTCGAGTGCGCCGTGAAATACTTTTTTAAATCCTGGACCGTGGGTACTTGGAATGTCTTTAAGACTTCGGATGGGAGACGGAACAGCTTGGTGAAGCCAAAAGATAGATTCAAAATTGGAAACCTGCAGATTCAGAGATTTCGCCTGGAAATGACTATTCAACTGAGCGGCGAAATGACTTCCTTTCGCCCGAAGCGTGTTCCAAATTCCGTCGCGCTCGCATTTTTTCAAAGTCGCAAGACCTGCGCGCATCCCCACAGGATTTGCGCTCAACGTACCCGCTTGATAGACGGGCCCACTTGGAGCAACCAGATCTAGATACCGGTGGCGACCACCGTAAGCACCAACAGGAAATCCGCCGCCCATAATTTTTCCGTAGGTAACAAGATCAGGTTCAATTCCTAAAACACCCGCCATTCCTGTCAGGCCCACACGAAATCCAGAAATCACTTCGTCAAAAATAAGCAGCACGCCAGCTTCACGGCAACGACTTGCAATTTTTTGTAGAAACTCTTTTCGTTGAATCAAAAGTCCGTAGTTGGCTGGCAATGGCTCGACAATGACAGCCGCTAACTGAGACATATGCTTTTCAAAAACTCGATCAAACGCCTGCTCGTCATCAAGCGGTGCGACGACTGTTTCGTGGGCCGTCTGAGCTGATACGCCTGCGCTATCGCTAGCGGTTTCATCGCCTGCTAGACCGCTTCCCGCTTTGACGAGCAAAGAATCCACATGACCGTGATAGCATCCATCAAACTTTAGAATTTTATTTTTGCCAGTCGCCGCGCGTGCAACACGAAGCGCGCTCATCACTGCTTCGGTACCAGAATTGACGAAGCGCACTTTTTCGACCCACGGAATTCGACTTGTGATCCATTCTGCAAGTTCAAGCGAATAGGGTTCACACGCACCAAACGTCCAAGCTAAGCCAATCGTTTCTTGAACCGTAGACATGACTTCTGGATCACGATGACCCAACAAGAGAGGACCAAAACTTTGACAGAAATCAATGTAGCGAGTGCCTTCGACTGAAAACATCTCGGCACCGTTTGCTGACTTAAAAAATACTGGTGTGCCCCCAACACTTTTAAATGCGCGAACCGGCGAATGCACGCCCCCTGGAGTGACACGTTTTGATCGTTCAAATAAATCATTCGAATTCACGGGTAAGTTCTCTTTCATTTAGTACGACGAGGAGATCCTCAGTTAAATTTTTTTCTGTCCAACCATTCGATTTTAGACACGCCTTCAGGAAGTTAAGCGTCCGCCCTGGGCCAACGGCATGCAAGGCGCGATGTGGCTTGAAGAGCTTGGGCTCAGCGTCGAAAACCGCCTGAATATGCCCGGCACTTTTCCAAAAATAGACTTCTCTATGTTCGAGAAGATCTGAACGGAGCAACTGATACTTTGCCTTGTAAGTTGGTACCGCTTGCAAATCGGTACTCGCCGCATCTTGGTGCGTGAGGCGCACCCAATTGACTCTGTAGCCAAGCAAAACATCTGCTCTCGGCGCCTCATCATCTCCTAAACCCTCACTGCTTCCGTGAACCCAAACACCCCGCCCCGTTAACTTTTTCCAAGTTGCGAGGCCAGCCGCCCAAATACATTTGCCTTCGGTCTCAAGTCCGTCTGGCAGTGCCTCGTTACGTGAAACGAAATATCCGTTTTGCGGCGGACATTTTTGAAGGTCTCTCTTTATCTCTTCAATTGGCAAACTTGTTCGTTCGACTTGAATACCTTCGCCCGACCAAACTACATTTTGCGAAAATCGTCGCGGGAGAGAGCGCTTTAAGCCTGCCGAATCCAAAAGAGTTCCACCGTCCGTCAAACCTCGCAAAAACCGAACTTTTCCATAGGGTCGGTTCAAAATGGTCACGCCGATTTTCTGATGACAACCACCACCGTAGCTCGCCAAAACAGCACGCTCTTCTTCCACGCATTCTCGATCTTCCCGATTGTCAATCAAGCGGCAGAGCTCGATAAGTTCGTGGTGATCCTTCCTCACTTCTACGGCGAGCGCGCCCTGCGCGGCGGCCGTTGGACTTACGAATAAAGGCAATATAACGAAATCCAATTCAGCAATGGCACTTCTGAGTTCGCTCGCTGAACGCGAAAAGGCGCCATCCTCTGCTTGATACTTCGCGCTCTCCAAGAGTCGATCGAGCGCGGCTTTAGCAACAACCAACGCGTGTGCCTGACTAATCTTTCCTACTCGTGTGGCGATGTTTCCACGCACGGGAACAAACTCGAACACCGGTCGACCATCTTTGCACTGAGCCCAAGGGAGCGCCCACTCGAGAACGCTTTCTAGACAATAGGTTCGGCGCGGTGACGAGGTCAGAATTCGAAAAGGTCCACTCTCGATTCCACGCTTCCTAGCTTCCCAATGATCTTTGCGGACTAAGATAACATCTCGTACATCGGCACGATCAAGCGTGGCTGCGATCATCGTCGACGCCCGCTCTTGGACAGGAAGATCCTTCCACGAGTGAACCACCAGATCGACCTTTCCAGTTTCTAAATCAGATAGGAAGTCTTCGGTGAAAACGCCTTTTTCTGGCATCTTCCAGAGTGGATCGTCTCCGCGCTGATCACCCAACGAGGATCGAAACCGGTACTCAATTTCAAGTTTTTTGGACAGCTTCCCGGCGGCCTCCATCAGAGCACGTCCGGTCTCAAAAGCCTGAAGGCGTGCAAGATCAGATTGCCTTGCCGCCAATACCAGTTTCATACATCATCCCAACCAAAGGGACGATGATAGGCCATCGATTCGCGCTCCAGGCGCCGACTTCGAACTTCGCTCAAAGCTGCCTCTCGGCGCCGCGTCGCCACTTTCTTAGTGTCGTTGATCGCTCTAAAAAACTCCTCTAACGATACGTAGCGGCCAGCCTCACTTGCCAACGCGATGAAGTCCTGACGACTTTCCGCACGCAAATCCAAAATGAGGTCAAATGATCTATTTCGCGATTTCATCCATGTTCGAATCTCAGAACCACTCATCGGCGCTGCGATCAACAAGACAGAAGGCACTTGCGACTGTGGTGCAACTTTCGGCTCCTGCAAACTCTCTAGCAAGAACGACGATCCGGGCGCGATAAAACCAGACAAAGTTTTTTGCGCTTTCGATAGGTCGCGGCAATGCACTGTCAGTTGATTGGACGTGCGATCTGTTTTTTTAGAGATCCACGGCAAAATATCGGCAACAAGTCGCCCTGCACCAAGCACGTCAATGGAAGAAGATCCCAGTTCGCGGAGTTCGCGGCGAACGAGACTGCCGTAACTCTGGCTTCCTAGATCTTGTAAGTGCTTTCGGCGGATTTTCTTTGCATCTTCTAAAAGTCCATTGGACCAAGCCTGAAACGCGAGATGAAACGCGCAACGAAAGGCCGAACCATTCTCACTCTGAAATTTCTGAACCGCTTCTTTGAACTGGCCAAAAACTTCTGTCTCACCGACCATTGGTGAATGTAACCCACAGATGAGCTCCAAGAGCTTTTCGTAGGCGGCTTCACCAGAAAGAAGCTCGGCCGTCGAAACGTCGATCGAAGAAAGGACGTCAGGCTGCTGTTCTGGGAAAATCGCAACTGTGCGCAAACAGGTGTCCCATCGAAAATGCGGCCCAGACGTGACAGACGTTAAAAGAGCCTGTACGTCACAAGCACCATCGCGCGACGCTTCACCGT
>JAXMMN010000554.1:0-2790 GCA_034366485.1 Bdellovibrionales bacterium | reverse complement strand
ATCTTCACCGCTTATTCGGCCAAATCTTTTCTAAAAACGGAACATCTGCGGGCGCAAAATGATGGGGCGGCCGCTGATCGCCATCGACCCACTCCACTTCGGCGACATCGTTCAGCTGAAAGTCAGCTGCCGCTAGGTCCCCTTCAAATTCGGCAAAATAACCGATCAACAAAATGTGAAGCTTTTGGGTCGGCAAAGTATAGACGTGCGAAACCACATCTATCAGTTCTCCAACTTTGATATCAACACCAAGCTCTTCACGGATTTCCCGCTTGAGCGCTTCCTTGGGCGATTCCCCTGCTTCAACTTTACCGCCGGGGAATTCCCACAGACCTCCAGCGACTTTGTGCGTGTCGGGTCGACGGGCTATTAAAACCTGGCCGCGTGCGTTTCGAATCACGGCAGCAACCACTGTTAAGGGCCCCTTGACGGTCGGTAAACCTTGTGTCGAAGCCTCAGACATTTCGTCCGTAAGCGAATGATCGCATCGAGATAGATGCATTCTGCATTTCTTCAACAAAGAACTGCGGAGCTTCGTCTGCGAAGCTCGCACCATACACAGGAAGAAGAGGCATATAGTGCTCTCGAGTGGGCAAAGACTTTCGCGAGGCAACATCACTTGCGCGTGAAGCACCAGCCAGCGTTTTCACATCCCGATTTCTAAGTGCGGCTGCAATTTTCGCATCGAATTCGATCGCCCAACCAAAGGGCGTAGCCGCTTCATCCCGGTTGATCTCGCGCAGGTTGTGCACAATGTTGCCACTCCCTAAAATAATCACGCCCTTGTCGCGAAGGTACCGCAACTGCTCACCGATCCGAATATGAGATTCCGGATCGAGCCGTTTTGAAATCGACACCATGACCATTGGTAAATCAGCATTGGGCCAAAGGTGCCGCATCACTGACCAAACTCCGTGATCAAATCCCCATTGAGTTGTCGGAACCGCCGGTTCATGCTTCAACACTTCGGCAACTTCCTGGGAAAGCTCGACGTGCCCCTTCGCCGGGTACTGCACTTCAAACAAAGCTTTTGGAAACCCGTAGAAGTCATGAATCGTGCGCGGCTCCGGTGCCATCTGAACCTGCAGTCCATGGGTTTCCCTGTGTGAAGAAAAAACGACGGCGGCCCGTGGTTTTTGCAAGCGAAGCTCATCGCCCAATGCTCGCAAGGTCTTCGTGTACGAATTGTCGGCGATCGCATTCATTGGACTGCCATGCCCGACGAAAAGACTAACCTGACGTACCGATTTTTCACTTGCAGCCAACGCGTTCATGGAAGCCAAGCTAGGGCTAGCGGTGAAGTTTGTCACGTCGTTCTGAATCTTAGGACCTCATGACGATCAGATTTCCTGATTCATACCTTTTTAAGCCCCGATGGAAAATCCACCATGCAAGGCAACTAAACCCGACAGCCGCAAGAACCAGCAAACCCAAATCTGCCCAAAGAAATCGACGTACAAGGTCCACAGGAACCTCGGCAATGAATCCAGCCGGGATCAAGGTAAACAAAATCACCCGAGTCCATCCGTCAAAAATTCTCGTGGGATATGTCGAAAAATGTATCAGAGCGTTGCCGATTCCGCTTGAAATCCCCTCACTTGAGCCAATGTAAAACGCCAACGATCCAGCCATCACAAAGAATGACAAATAAATCAAACCGCCTAAAATTCCACCGACCAAGAACCAAACCCATTTCATTGGCGACATGTCGACAAACAACATCAAAAGGACGGGACCAAAAAACAAGTCGCCCAAATTTGCAGGACGAATTTGTCCTACCAAAAGATGTAAGAGGACATTTTTGGGTAGCGCCAAATAGTAGTCCAGCTGCCCCTGGACAATCAGTTCCGACACACGCAAGGCTTGCGCAAAAAGCCCGAAGGCGATCCCAAAGGAGAACGTAATGACCGCCCACAATACAAAAAGGTCCTCACGCCCCCAGCCATTCAACACGGGGAACCGCTCGAAATAAAGAACCCAGAATGTCACCCAAAGTGAATCGTTGATCATCATTCCAAATACTTGCGTAAAGAAGCTCGAACGATACTCGATTGCCGACGCAAATCCTGTTCGCATCATCGCCACTAAAAATCGCAACACTCTAGCCCCCGTTCACATCTAAACGACGAACACCCATTCGGTACAAACCTTGAGCCAAGAGTCCCATCACCAAGATCAATCCGAGCTGACGGATAGAAAGATCTGCCCACGTGGACCAATCAAACTTCACAGCAAGACTCGCTGGTCGAAAAATCATAAGCGAAAATGGCAACCACTCGACAATTTTCAAAAGCCAATCAGGAAACAAAGTAATGGGCATAAGAAAGCCGCCCAACAGCCACTTAAGCCGATCAAATATAAAGTAGAAACCGGTTACGTCTTCTGTCCAGAAAGCCAAAAGTCCAATCATAGCGCCGTAAATAAAACTCAAAGTGGCAGTCAAAAGAAATGTAATGATCAGCGCTGGGACGCTCAGAATTTGAAACGGAATCGGGCCGTTCATGATCATTGCGACACTTCCACCAACCACGATCAAAACCAAAGCCTTTAAGACGCCCTCTCCAATAAACACGCTCCAGTGAAAGCCCAAAAAGCTATAGGGTTTATTCAGACGAATTGCGACATCCCCCTCCCTAATTTCACGCTCAATCAAACGATGTATGGGCGTCATCGACATGATGATTGTTTCGGTCGCAACCAGATACCAAATCATTTGATCCAAAGTAAATCCGGCCAACGTCTTCGAACCACCGCTATCGTAGGTCACAGTCAAAAGACGGTTGAAGACGA